>DATLUW010000283.1:0-2797 GCA_035577825.1 Actinomycetota bacterium
CCGCCATGGAGACCAAGGACCACCCGCTGGACTCCGGGGAGCTGCTCGTCGCCGGCCGCAACGCCGCCGCCCTCGACATCGCCCGGCACGCATCGATCCCCGCCGCGATGCTCGACGCCACCACCGCCGGCGCGTCCCTCGAATACTCCACCCTTCAAGGCCGAAACCAGCAGTGGATCGACTACGGCCTCGTGATCTACATGGACCCCGTCGAAGCCCGCCTCGGAATGGACGACGTCTCACCGCAAGGGCAGCGCATCGCGTTCGACACCGCCGACCTCACCGCACCCGCCGCCGGCCCGACCGGCCCGACCACCGAGGACTGACCATGCTTCTCGACCTTGTGTTCGCCGAGCCGGCGACCCCAGATTCCGGACGGCGCACCTTGAGCGGCACGGCAGTCCCGTTCGGTGTGCCGTCTGGACCGACCGCCAACGGCAACCGGTACCGGTTCCACGCCGGCCCGGACAACGCCGACGAGGCGATCGACGTCGTCCGCGAACACGACGCCGACGCCGTCGTCGGCCGCCTGTCCGCCTGGGCCCCGGTCGACACCGGCCTCGGCGCGACCGCCCGACTGTTCTCCACGACCGCCGGCAACGACGCCCTGATCGAGGCGACCGAGCAGGTCCGCACCGGATTCTCCGTCGGCGCCGACGCCGACGACGACCAGCTCACCCTCGCCGACGACGGCGTCTACGACGTCGGGAACTGGACCGCGACACACCTCGGCCTGGTCCGCCGGCCCGCATTCGCCGACGCCACCATCACCCGCATCGCCGCCTCATCCGAGGTCGAAAAACCGGAAGACCCCGACCCGGACGACGACGAGGACCAGGACGAGGACACCACCGACACCGACGACGACGGCACCGCCGACGACGAGCCCGACCAGGAGGAAACCATGCCAGACCAGACCATCGAGGCCGCCGCCCAGGTACCCACCGAGCACCGCGGCCGCCGAACCATCACCGGCGCCCGCGCCCCGAAGACCGTCGACGAGGCCGCGCACGTCATCGCCGCGGCCGCGCAGCGTCACAACGTGATGCAGGGCGAGACCGACATCGGCCGGATCAACGCCGCCCTGTCCGACGTCATCCCCGGCGACGGCACCAACGGCCTGGGCGGCGTGTTCCTGCGCCCGCAGTGGATCGACGAACTGTGGACCCCGGAGTATTCGCAGCGCAACTTCGTCGACGCCGTCGGGACCAGCCCGCTCACGTCGATGACCTGGCAGGGCTGGAAGTGGGGCACGAAACCCGAGGTCGCGAAGTACACCGGCAACAAGACCCCGATCCCGTCCAACCCGGTAACCATCGTCCCGGCGACGGGCACCGCGTACCGGATCGCCGGCGGGTGGGACATCGACCGGATCTTCATCGACCTCGGCTCCCCGGACTTCGTCGCCGCGATGTTCACCGCCGCGACCGCCGACTACAGCATGAAGTCCGAGCAGTTCCTCGGCGCGGCCCTCCTCGCCGGGGCGACCGTCGGCACCGCGGCGGCGTCCCTCGTCGAGGCCCTGAACGTCGCCGCGCAGACCCTCACCGCCGCCGGCGCATCGATGACGTTCGTCGCGATGGCGACCGACCTGTGGTCGGAGTTCCTCATGCTGCCCGAGTCCGAGGTCCCATGGTGGCTGCGTAACCAGGCAACGATCAACCTCGCCGGCGCGACGACGACGATCGCCGGCGTGTCGGTGTTCACCGACCCCTCACTCCCCGACGGGACCCTGCTCGCCGGCGACCGGAAAGCCGTCGACTTCCGCGACTCCGGCCCGATCCGGGTCCAGGCCGTCAACATCCCCAACGGCGGCATCGACATCGCCCTGTTCGGGTACCAGGGCGAGATCATCCAGGACGCCCGCGGCCTGGTCTCCGTCGCCGTCGCGACGCTCCCGCTCAGCACCCGGGGAGGGTCGTCGAAGAAGTGACCCAACCACCGTCCCGGGTCTTCACGCCGGCCTGGCTCAGCCCGGCCGACGTGAAGCAGTGGCTCAAGCTCAACGAGGCGGACGTCGACGACGACGCCCTCGTCGTGCGGTGCTGCACCCAGACGGAGATCTACGTGCAGCGGTGCCGGCCCGAGTTCCTCAAGCTCGGGCCGTTCGACCCGCCGGTGTACGACCCGGACGCCGAGGCCTACCAGGGCGCCGTGATGTACGCCGCCCGGGAGGTCCGCCGCCGCAACTCCCCATCCGGTACCCAGTCGTTCGGCGACGCCGGCGTCGTGTTCGTGTCGAAGTTCGACTCCGACATCGAACGGGCCCTGCACCAGGGCGCGTGGGCCAAACCCGGGGTCGGCTGATGCCCGACATCGCGGCCGCGGCCGCGGACCTGGTCGAACGGCTGCGCGCCGGCGGGCTGCGGGCGTGCATGGACCTGGCCGACCTCAACCCGCCCGGGCTGATCGTCCGCGCCCCCGAGGTCTCGTTCCGGTTCAAGGCCGGCGACTGGGACGCGGCCTGGACCGTGCACGCCGTATCACCCGACCCCGGCTTCGACGGGGCGATGAAGATCCTCGGCCCGCTGATCGACGACGCCCAGGCCGCGGTCGGCTACTCGGCCGTGACCGCCCGCCCGGTCACGTTCCAAACCATCGACGGGGCGGACCTGCCCGCGTACGAACTGACCTGGACCGACCGAATCACCTAGAAAAACCGGAGGAAACAATGCCGAAGTTCGGACCTGGAACACTGCAGATCGGCGAGGTCGGCGCTGAGGTCGACTGCTCGTGCCTGGTGAACTCGTTCACCATCAGCGCCGACAAGACCGAGGGCGACGCCCGCACCATGCTG
>DATLUW010000284.1:0-2550 GCA_035577825.1 Actinomycetota bacterium
ACAGCCACGACAACCACCTGGTCATCCCGCCGGCCGTGTGGTGCTCGGTGACGCGGTAGGTCGTGAGCACGTACGGGAACCGCGGGTCGTCGTGCGCCCGGTGGTACGGATTGTCCTTCCGGTCGTACTCGAACCGCACCGGGTTGCACTGCTGGCCGTAGAGGGGGTTGGCGACGGCCGATTCCTGCGGCTCGTAGTGGGTCGGGAGCGGCCCGTCCATCAGTCCGCTCGGCGCGAAGATCCAGCCCTTGCCGTCCGCCTGACGGATGAACGGGTCGATCCCGCTGATGGTGTCGAGGCCCTTCGCGCCCCGCTTCGGCCGGTAGCCGGGCGGGCGATCGGCGATGAAGTCGGGCGTGTCCTCGCCCGTCCACGTGCCCTGCTCGGCGTCCCACCAGACGTAGCGCTTGCGCTCCGACCACGGATTGCCCTCGGGGTCGGCCGACGCGCGGTTGTACATCATGCGGCGGTTCGAGGGCCACGCCCACGCCCAGTCGGGCGCGACCCACGACTGCTGCGAGCCGGGCTTCCGCCGCACCGACTGGTTCACGCCGTCCGCGTAGACGCCCGAGTACAGCCAGCACCCGCACGCCGTCGTCCCGTCGTCCCGCAGGTCGAGGTACCCGCCGACGGGTCTGCCGTCCTCCACCGTGTAGCCGTTGATCTCCTGCAGGACGACCCGGGCGTCGGGTTCCTCATGGTCGCCCACCGTCGGGTAGCCCCAGGTGAGGTTCTGGACGGGGAGGTCCTTCGAGTCGAACGACGCCGCGTACAACGCCTTCAGCCGGAGCCCAAGGTGGTACATGAACCAGAGCTCGCTCCGGCAGTCGCCCGGCGGCTCCACGGCCTTGTGGTGCCACTGCACCAGGCGCTGCGTGTTCGTGAAGGTGCCGTCCTTCTCCGTGTGCGCCGCCGCCGGGAAGAAGAACACCTCCGTCGCGATGTCCTGCGGCCGGACCTCTCCGCGGCGGATCTCCGGCGCGTCCTTCCAGAACTCGGCGGTCTCGTTCGGCGCGAAGTCCCGGACCACCAACCACTTGAGGTTGCGCAATCCCTTGCGCTGCAAGGCCCCGTGCACGGACCCCACCGACGGGTTCTGGCCCATGACGAAATACCCCTCGACCTGCCCGTCGGCCATGTCGGCCACGGTGGTGAGGTGCGAGTGGTCGCCGCTGATGCGGGGCAGGTAGTCGTAGCACCAGTCGTTCCCCTGGCCGGCGGCCGGACCGAACCAGGCCTTCAGCAGCGACACGACGTACTTCGGCAGCTCGGTCCACCAGCCGGACGCGGCCACGTTGTTCTCGAAGTAAGCCTCGAGCGTGGGGTCGGTCTTCGCCTTGGGCATCGAGACGTAGCCGGGGAGCAGGTCGAACAGCGTGGGGATGTCGGTCGAACCCTGGATCGAGGCGTGGCCCCGCAGCGCGAGGATCCCGCCCCCCGGGCGGCCGACATTGCCGAGGAGCAGCTGGATGATTCCCGCCGTCCGGATGTACTGGACCCCCTTCGAGTGCTGCGTCCAGCCCACCGAGTACACGAACGCCGACGTCCGCTCGCGGTTGGAGTTGTCGCAGAGGGCCTCGCAGACCTTTTCGAACAGCTCCCGGGGGATGCCGCAGACCTCCTCGACCATCTCCCACGTGTACCGGGAGAAGTGCCGCCGGGTGATCTGGAGGATGCACCGCGGATCCTGCAGGGTCTCGTCCCGCTCTTCGTTCGCCTCGGGCATGCTCGACTGGCCCTCGCCGGCCTGACCCTGGCCGGCGTCGCCCGACATCTCGGTCTCGCCAGCGGAGCCCTGGATCGCGGCGCCCTTGTACTGCCACGACGCGTGCTGGTACGCGCCCATCTCCGAATCCCAGCCGCTGAACAGCCCGTCGAGGTCCTCGGTGTCACGGAAGTCGTCGGACACGATCACCGAGGCGTTCGTGTACGGCACGACGTAGTCCCGGAAGTACCGCTCGTTCTCGATGATGTAGCGGACGATCCCGCCGAGGAACGCGATGTCGCTCCCGGCCCGGATCGGGACGTGGAGGTCGGCCATCGCGGAGGTCCGGGTGAACCGGGGGTCGACGTGGATGATCGTCGCACCGCGCTCCTTCGCCTCCATCACCCACTGGAACCCGACCGGATGGCACTCGGCCATGTTCGAGCCCTCGATGACGATGCAGTCGCTGTTTTGCAGATCCTGCTGGAAGGTGGTCGCGCCGCCCCTTCCGAACGAGGTCCCCAGACCGGGGACCGTGGAGGAGTGTCAAATGCGGGCCTGGTTCTCGATCTGGATGGCGCCCATCGCGGTGTACAGCTTCTTCATGAGGTAGTTCTCCTCGTTGTCGAGGGTCGCTCCTCCGAGGCTCGCGATGCCGAGGGTCCGGCGGGTGCGACGGCCCTCCTCGTCCTCCCACTGCCAGTACTCCTTGCGGGTGCGGACGACCCGGTCGGCGATCATGTCCATCGCCGTGTCCAGCTCCAGGTCCTCCCACTGCGTGCCGTGCGGCCGCCGGTAGCGCACCGTGGTCACCCGGCTCGGCGACGTCACCAGCTGCTTGCTCG
>DATLUW010000285.1:0-2406 GCA_035577825.1 Actinomycetota bacterium
ACGCCCCATCCGACGTCGAACGGCGAGCCGCCGTGCGTGACCGCGTTCTCGCCTACAACGCGATCCTGTCCGACGTCTGTGCCAGCTACCGGCAGTGCACGACGGATGAGGGAGCCGCCTTCCGTGCCCCAGTCCGGCCCACCGAGTTCTCGACGCACGACTACTGGCACCCGAACATCGCCGGGCAGGCCACGTTGGCGAGGCTTGTCTGGGACACGCTCGGCTACTGACGGGTTGAATCGCCCTGCGCCCCGGCCATTGTCGCGGCGGAGCTCGACCGCCAACCGAGAGCGATGATCCGCAACATCGATGCCAACCGGACCGCGACGGGGTCGAGCCGATCTGCGTGCGGCATGATGATCGGAAGGAACGCGGACCTGGACCCACCCGATCGTGTCGAGGTCGTTCCACCGCCAACGTGCCGGGCGAGTGACTACCATCCCGTACATGGGCGACAGGCTCTCGCGGGAGCGACTCGCCGATCGTAGCGGAGTCGACCCCGAGTACGTCGATCGGCTCGTCTCGCTCGGGATTCTGACCGTACCGGTCGACGGCACGTTCGCCGGCTCCGCATGCCAGGTCGTGCGGCTCGTGCGCAGCTTCGACGGCTCCGGGATCACCCCGGAACATATCGGCGAGGCGGTCCGCACCGGTCAGCTCTCGCTCGCCTTCCTGGACCAACCGGGTTACGAACGTTTCTCGGGCCTCAGCGACACGACCTTCCAGGAGGTGAGCGAACGGTCGGGCATCCCCCTGAACGTGCTGACGATGACGCGGGAAGCGATCGGGTACGGCATGGCTGCGCCCGGGGACCGGATGCGCGACGACGAACTGGAGGCGGTGCCCCTGATCCAGCTCACGCACGAGCGCGGGTTCGAGGCAGAGGTCCTCGAGCGCCTGTTGCGCGTGTACGGCGAGAGCCTCCGCCGGGTCGTCGAGACGGAGTCGGCCTCCTACCGGTCCCAGGTCCTCGGGCCTCTGCTGGCTTCGGGTCTGTCGGAGTTCGACGCGCTCCAGCGCGCATCGCGGTTCACCGGAGAGGTATTCGAACTCCTCGACCGCGCGATCATGGGTATCTATCACGGGCAGCAGGAACACTCCTGGATGCGGACCATATTCGAGACGGTTGAGGATGGGCTCGACCGGGCCGGCGTTCGATCGAAGGTCGAGCGCCCGCCGGCGATGTGCTTCGTGGACCTGGCTGGTTACACGAAGCTGACCGAGGAGCACGGGGACGCGGCCGCGGCTGCGACGGCCGTCACGCTGGCTCCGCTCGTCGGGCGGATCGCGTCGGGACACGGCGGCAGCCCGGTGAAGTGGCTCGGCGACGGCGTGATGCTGCATTTCGCCGATCCCGGCGAGGCGGTGGTCGCGGCCCTTGACATCGCCGACGAGCTCCCGGCCGCCGGGCTCCCGCCGATGCACGCGGGCATCGATGCGGGGCCGGTGATCTTCCAGGACGGCGACTATTTCGGTCGGACCGTGAACATCGCCGCACGGATCGCGGCGCACGCGAAGACCGGCGAGGTGCTGGTGAGCGACGCCGTCCTCGGCGCTTCGACGACGACTGCCGTGGCCTTCCACCCGCTCGGGCCGGCCGACCTCAAGGGCGTCGCCCGCTCGGTCCTGCTGCACCGAGCCGAACGGGCGAGCCCGCTCTCCTCGGGAATCGGGTGATCGGGTGCCGGCGGCCTCAGCCATGCGGCATGGGGACCTCACCGCCGGGTTCGCGGGCCCTCGTGGCCGCCCGACGTCGATTTGCGGTTTTCCGATTCCGCCATAGGGTCGTGGCGGCGGGCGCGACCGGGCCCGCGGGACCGAAGGGGGAACGATGCGGAGCTCACCTCGGCATGTATTTTCGCGGGCTCTGACCGGCGCGCTGATCGCCACCGTGACGGCGGTCGGCGGTCTGACGGCGTCAGGCGCACCGGCCCAAGCCACTGTCTCCACCTGTCAGATGGGGAATGGCGTCAACCACGTCGTGTCGATCATCTTCGACAACGTGCACTTCTTCCGCGACAACCCGAACGTGCCATCGGACCTTGAGCTGATGCCGCACCTGCTCCAGTTCATCGAGAACAACGGCGTGATGATGTCGAACAACCACACGCCGCTCATCGCCCACACGGCGGTCGACTCGCTCACGACCTACACGGGCCTGTACGGCGACCGCCAGGGAATGCCGATCAGCAACAGCTACAGGACGTTCAACCCCGATGGGACGACCGACCCGGCGGGTTCGTTCGCTTACTGGACGGACCCCGTCTTCGACACGTCCGCCACGCCGACCCCCGGCCACGATACGAACCCGTCGATGGTGTACTCGGCGGTTCCCCCCGCGTTCGCCAAGAACCCGCCGGCGCCCGATACGATCACGCCGGCGCCGTGGGTGCCGTTCACCCGCGC
>DATLUW010000286.1:0-6545 GCA_035577825.1 Actinomycetota bacterium
ACCCGTCGTGGTGCCCGACGCCGGGACGCGGGCGCCACCCACCGCATGGAGCTCCCCGACCGCGGCGAACGGCTCGCCGTCGCCCTGGCTCACCGCCCCCGTGCCGACCACCCGGTTCGCGGCGCCGCCCGAGCCCGCCCCTTCCGGCTCCGCGGCGACGGTCGCCCAGCGCGCCCCGGAGGTCCGGGTGCCGTCGCCCTTCTGGCGCCCCTGGCGCGTTGCTGCCGGATTCGCGTTCGGGTTCTCGATCGCCGTGAAGTGGTCGGCGCTGACGGCGATGCTCGGCGGCATCCTGCTCATGTTCCTGTGGGAGCGAACCCGTCGCCGCCGGGCCGGCATGCGCAGCCGCCTCGCGAACCACGTCGGGTTCGAGTTCCGCTACGGCCTGCGGCTCGCGCTCGAGGTGCTCGGCCTGGCCGCCCTCGCGGTCGGCGTCCCGACCGGACATACGATCACCGCCGCCGTCGGCGGGGCGCTCGTGGTCGGCATGATCGTCTGGGAGCAGATCGAGGTGAGCCGGACTGGTGCGCGGCCGAGGCTCGTCAACGCCGCTGTCGAGGTCGCCGGGATCGGCCTGTTCGCGCTGCTGCTCAACCAGCACCTCTTCCTCGTCGCGCTGGCGCCGCTGGCGGTCGCCCTCCTGGCCTGGCTGATGGAGCGGGTCGCCCACGAACGGTCGCGAATCCTCGGGCCATTCTGGATCGGCGTCTTCCAGGAGGGCTTCCCGGTCGTGGTCTGCCTGTTCCTGCTCCCGCTCGTCGTCTACCTGTTCACGTACTCCGGGCGGTTCGAGCAGGTCGGCTACCCGCCGTACAAGTTCGTGCCGGGGCTCAGCTGGTCGTGGATGTGGACGCACCCGAGCCGCCTCGCCGACGAGACGTACCAGATGTGGTACTTCCACGATCACCTGCTCGCGCAGCAGTACGACTCGAAGACGAAGAAGTACACGCCGGCGCACCCGTACCAGTCGCGGCCGTGGAGCTGGATCGCGCTCGGCAGGCCGGTCGCCTACTACTACCAGGCCTCGCACGACGGGACGCCGCAGGAACGCCGCACCGAGGTCCTCGGCATCGGGAACCCGGCGATCTTCTGGTTACAGTTCATCGCAATCCCCTGGCTCGCCGTGATGTGGCGTCGAAGGCGCGACTGGCGGGCCGGGCTGATCCTGATCGCGATCCTGTTCCAGTACGGGTTCTGGTTCCTGCCGCACGTCTCGCTGCAGAAGGTCCAGTTCTTCTTCTACGCGACGCCGATCGCGCCGTTCTTCGTGCTGGCGGCGGCCTACATGATTCGCGACCTGTCGAAGATGAGATTGCAGGGGTCGACCTCCCGTCCGTTCCTGCCGGTGGCGATCGGGCTCGTGATCCTGTCGGTCGCGTTGTTCGCGTGGTTCTTCCCGGTGCTTTCGGGGATGCCGCTCACGGTCTCCGCATGGAAGGCCCGCATCTGGTTCGGCGGCTGGATCTGACTCCGATGGCGCGCGTCTCGCCGGAACGGTTCGAGGAGCTGGTCGCCGAGGCCCTCGACGGGCTGCCGGACTGGGTGCAGGAGCGGCTGGACAACGTCGAGGTCCTCGTCGAGGAACGCCCCCCGGCGGGACAGCGCAACCTGCTCGGGCTGTACGAGGGCGTGCCGCTCACCCAGCGGACGTCGAGCGGCTACTTCGGCGTCCTCCCCGACCGCATCACGCTGTTCCGTTCGAACATCGAACGCATCAGCCGCGACGAGGACGACCTTCGCGAACGGGTTCGTCACACGGTCGAACACGAGGTGGCGCACTTCTTCGGGATCTCGGACGACCGCCTTCGCGAGATCGACCGCTACTGAGCCGTTTCGAGCGACAGGATCCAGCGGGCGGCGTCGGCGAGGTTCGGCGCCACGTACGCCGCGTCGCCGAAATCCATGCCCGAAGTGTGTTCGTTCGGCACCGCGACGGCCACCATCCCGGCGGCGACCGCCGACGCGAGCCCGGCCGGCGCGTCCTCCAGGGCGGCACACGCTTCGGGCTCGATCCCGAGGAGGCGCGCGCCGAGCAGGTAGGGCTCCGGATCGGGCTTCGTTCGCCGCACGTCCTCCGCGGCCACCGTGGCGTCGAACCCGACCTGCTGCGGAAGAGCCGCGAGCGCCCGGTCGACGTAGTCGCGCGTTCCCGAGGAGACGACGCCGACGCGGAGGCCGGCGTCGCGGAACATACGAACGGCCTCGACGAGGCCGGGCCGCGGGCGGATCCCACCCTCGGTCAGCTCGGCAAAATGGCGGTCGCGCAACGCGGCAACATCGTCCGTGCGCAGGCCGTGGTCGCGGGCGAGCCCGGCGGCGGTGTTCGAGACGGGCGTTCCGAAGTACGGGTCGATCCACGCCGGGTCCCAGCCGGAACCGGACTCCTCCATCGCCCGCCTCCACGCCTCGACATGGAGGGGCTCGGAGTCGACCGCGAGCCCGTCGAGGTCGAACAGGGCCGCGGCGATCGCCCCGCTCACCCGGCGAGCAGCCCGTGCAGTTGGTTGTGGAACGCGATGAAGAGCACGCCGGCCCCGACGTCGAGCAGCGTGTGCGCGATGACCATCGGCCACGTTCGCCGCCACCTGAGGAACACGAGGCCGAACAGCAGCCCCATCATCAGGTTCCCGGTGAACCCGCCCCACCCCTGGTACAGGTGGTAGCTCCCCCGCAGCACGGCCGACATGCCGATCGCGGCGAGCGCGGGCGTGCCGACCTGCTGCAGCCGCGTCACCATGTACCCGAGGACCACGGTCTCCTCGAGTAACGCATTCTGCGCGGCCGTCAGGACCAGGACGGGGATCGACCACCACAGGCCGAGCGGCGGCACCGGGATGACGATCCGGTTGTGGCCCAGGCGCACCGACACGATGTAGATCACGACGCCCGCGGCCCCGACCACCAACGCGAGGATGGCGCCGCCGCCGATGTCCCACGCCGGCCGGTCGAACGCCATCCCGATCACCGCCGGGCGCTCGGAGTTCCGGCGCAGCAGGTAGTAGACGAGCCACACCGGCGCGAGCGCGACCGCGATCGGCACCAGCTGCTCGGCGAGGCGCGGCGTCTGCGGAATGACGGCCACCGAGACCGAACGGTTCACCGGTCCCTTCGTGAACGACAGGATGGCGTACGCGGCGTCGGCGAGGAGCGACAACCACAGCACGAGGAGGAGCTCCTCGACCAGGGTCTTCCGGGGGGCGGGGGCGGGGGGCGCGGGAGGGAACGGCCCCCGGTGCTCTTCCTCCTCGGCCCGGAGCGGGGTGACGGTCGCCGACTCGGCTTTCATGGTTCCGACCACTGTACGAGCGGCGACCCCGCACAACCTGAAGACCGGCGAAGAGTGTGTGCGGCCGCCCTCCGGCCGAGGGGGGACCCGGAGGGCGGCCGCAGCTTCAGGCCCTCGACCGGCGGGGGTCGAGGGCCGCGAGCCCGGAGCGGAACGACTCCATCGCCGACTCGGTGTCGCCGGCGGCGAGGTCGATCTCGCCCAGCTCGCGATAGCACGCGGCGACCTGCTGCCGCGCTCCCTGCTTCTCGAACAAGTTGGCCGCCTCGACGAACGCGTCCCGTGCCGGATCCCGCTGTCCCAGCTCGGCGTGCGCCCGAGCCGCGAGGAACAGGGCCTTCGGGCGCTCGCCCTCGTCGTCGCCGCCGAGCGCGAGCGCGCGTTCGGCGTTGCGAAGCGCCTCGTCGGCGTGGCCCTCCACCAGCGCGAGCCTGGCGCGCTCCGAGGCGACATAGGCGATGTCGACCGCGCCACCGACCTCCTCGAGCATCGCCTCGGCGAGATCGAGGTGGTGGGCCGCTTCCGTCGTCTTCGGCGGCTCGACCTCCAGACAGATGAACGCGTACGCGTTGTGCAGGCGGGCCACGCTCCGCTGGTCGTCGAGCTCCTCCATCAGCACCCGAGCCCTCGTCGCGAACTCGAGCGCCTCGTCCCACCGCTTGACCTCGGCCATCACCCTGCTCGCGTCCCAGTACGCGTTCGCACGGATCTCGGGCGGGGCGCCCTGGCTGGCCGAGGCGAGTGCGCGCAGCGCCGCCTGCTCGGAGCGATGGATGTCGCCGCGTTCGAAGTAGAGCGACACGAGCACCGACTGCAGCTCGGCCATGATCCCCGGCTCGAGCGGCGGGCGGTCGGTCCGGCCGAGGAAGCCCTCCACGACGTCGCTGGCATACGCCAGGTCACCGACCGTTCGGTACGTTCGGGCCAGTCGCGAGACCGCGAGCCCGGCGTCCCGTTCCATGAGGTCGCCCGTCTCGAGCGCCTCCTCCAGGCGGTCGATCGCCTCGCGGTATCGCTCGCCCCGCGCGAGCACGTCGCCGAGCTGGGCGAGGCCGCGCGCCCGGAGGCGCCGCAGCTCGTAGCGCTCCGCCTCCGAGATCAGCGAACGCAACCCCTCCTCCGCGTCCGCCAGTCGCTCGTCCCTGGCGGCCCGGACCGATTCCTCCAGCCGGTACCGCAGGGCGTCTTCCATCCCGTCCGGGACCCCGGTCGCGAGGAACCGCGGGCTGACACCCAGCCGGGTCGCGAAGAAGGCCATGGCGTCCGAAGAAGGCGTGCGCTTCCCGGACTCGATCTGGCTCACGTAGCTGACCGTGTACCGACCGAGGGCGACCGCCGTCTTGGACAGGCCGGCCCGGGTTCGCAGGTCGCGGAACCGCTCGGCGAAGTTCACGGGTCGGAGCTTATCCATTGCACTCATAGTTAACAACTACCTTCACATCTAGTTCCAATTCGGAGTCGTAGCTGCTCCGACCTGCACGATCGTCGTGGGCATGTGAGATGAGGATTCCGGGTCTGTCCCAGGGATCGGTTCGGAGGGCATTGAAGTGAACAATCGTTCTTGACGATGCGTACAGATCATGAGTACCATCCGCGCGTCCGCCGTCACCAACGACCACGAGAGGGGGCGACATCCCTTGAAGCGTTTCCTCATCGCGGCTGCCGGAGCTCTGCTGCTCGCCGCCACGACGATCCCCGGCACCGGCAGCTTCCCTTGGCACTAAGCGACGTGGCTCGCGGTTCGGGGGAATTCGGGGCCCCGGCCTCGGATGGCAGTGGATGCGCCGCTCCCGATCGCAGCGCGGACGGGTCGAACCGGTGGAGAGCTCGCTCGACGGCCTTTCCGTCCAGCCGGCCCTACCCGCCCGCCGCCGCACCGTGGGCGT
Organism: Actinomycetota bacterium; assembly: GCA_035577825.1. Taxonomy (GTDB): domain Bacteria; phylum Actinomycetota; class UBA4738; order UBA4738; family JACQTL01; genus DATBHM01. The sequence goes on from DATLUW010000286.1 coordinate 5,173, forward strand.
CGCCTCGACCGGCGGCGCCCACCGCGGTACCGCTCCGCTCCCGCCCGCGATGGTGAACCTCGGCCGGCTCCGCGTGGCCGTCGCGACCGCCGACCCGGCGCTCGCCGTCCGCATCGCGGGCGTGGTCGAGGCCTCCGGTCACGAGGTCGCCGTGGCGACCGCCTCGCCCTACGACGCGATGGAGGCCGCGTTCTCGCGGCAGGTCGAGGTGCTGGTGCTCGATCAGCAGCTGCAGCGGCTCCCCGCCGCCGAGGTCGCGTCGCTCGTCCATTCGGTCGGCACCGACGTGATGGTGGTGGTGCTCCGCGGCGGCGAGACCGCCATCGGCGACGACCTTCGCATCCTCGACCCCGCCGGGCCGGGCTTCGACTCGGCCCTGGCGGAGGTCCTCGCGAATCCGACCGGCACGCCGCCGGCCCACGAGGGCCGCCGCGCGGGCTGAGGCCGGCTCATCCCTCCTCGGCCCCCAGCTCCACCGCGCGCCAGCAGTACCAGGCCGCGACCGTCCGGTACGGCCGGAACCGCTCCCCCTCCGCCTCGAGCGCCTTCGGCGTCGGCAGCTCGGGGAGCCGGTACGCAATGCGGTAGCCGTTGCGCACCCCGTAGTCGAGCACCGGCCACACGTCCATCCGCCGCAGCGTGAAGATAAGGAACATCTGCGCCGTCCACGGCCCGATGCCCCGAACGAGCGACAGGCGTTCGATGATCTCATCGTCGCGCATCCGCCGGAGCCGGTCGACCGGCACCACGCCGGTCAGCACCTTGTCCGCGAGGTCCTTCACCGAGCGCGTCTTCGCGCCGGAGAACCCCGCCGCGCGGAACGCCTCGTCCGGCGTCGCCAGCACCCGCTCGGGCGTGATCCCCCCGTCGAACATCGCTGCCACGCGGGTCCAGATGGCCGCGGCTGCGCGACCGGCGAGCTGCTGGTACGCGATCGACTCGGCCAGGTCGACGAACGGGTCGGGATCACGCGGCGGCCGGATCCGCAGGGGGCCGGCACGTTCGATGAGCCCGGCCATGACCGGGTCACGGCGCGCGATCTCCGCGGTCGCCGCGGCCGCGCTCACCCTCGGCACGTTCGACCCATCCCCATCAGCAACAACGAACGCAACGCGCCCCGCGGGGATTCCGTGCGACGGGATCTACCGGTCGACGTCGCCGACCACGAAGAACACGCTCCCCATGATCGCGATGAGGTCGGGGAGCAGCTGGCCCTTCAGCAGCTCGGGCAGCACGGAGATGTTCGAGAACGATGCCGTCCGCATCTTCAGCCGGTATGGCGACTTCCCGCCGTTGCCGACGACGTAGTACCCCATGAGCCCCAACGGATTCTCGGTCCGGAGGTAGATCTCCCCGTCGATCTTGATCGTCTT
>DATLUW010000287.1:0-5716 GCA_035577825.1 Actinomycetota bacterium
GGGGATGGAGGCGCTGCTGCGGTGGAGCTCGCCGACGCGCGGCTCCGTGTCGCCCGCCGAGTTCATCCCCGTCGCGGAGTCGAGCGGGGTCATCATGCAGCTCGGCGAGTTCGTCCTCGAGACGGCCTGCCGGCAGGCCGCGGAGTGGCGGGGGCACGGCCTGCTCCCCGAGGCCTTCCGGATGTGGGTGAACGTCTCGGCGAAGCAGCTGTCGGCGGGCGGCATCTCGACGCTCGTCATGGAGACGCTCGAGTCGACCGGCCTTCCGGCGTCCTGCCTCGGCCTCGAGGTCACGGAGACGGCGATCGTCGCCGGGGGTGTGGCGCTCGAGCGGGCCCAGACGGAGCTGCGCGACCTCCACCGGCGCGGCGTCCGGATCGCCATCGACGACTTCGGGACGGGGTTCGCCTCGCTCGGCCAGCTGCGGCGGTTCCCGCTCGACGTCCTGAAGGTGGACCGGTCCTTCGTCCAGGGGATCGAACACGACCCCAAGGACGCCGCGATCACGGCGAACCTGGCCAGCCTCGCGCACGCGCTCGGGCTGACTGCGGTGGCCGAGGGGATCGAGTCGAAGGGGCAGCTCAAGTCGGCCCGGGCCCTCGGGTGCGACGTGGCGCAGGGATTCCTGTTCGCCCGGCCGGCGCCGCCGGAGGTCATCGTGGATCACCTGCGGTCCCGCGCGTCCGCCCTGCCCGCCGACGAACACGAGACCGGGCACGGCGGGCACGCCGCCGTCGCGTCGCAGTTCGGCGCGTCGTAGCCCCGGCGCGAGGTCGACGCATCCTTCGCTCCCCGCACTGGCGGAGGCCCGTTTCGGTTGCTTGATCCGTCGGAGGCGGATGGTACCGTCCGGCCGATGACGGTCTCCCCCCAGGACGCCCCCGGCTCCGCCCGCGGGCTCGACCAGCGCGAACGCGACATCCTCGACTTCGAACGCGAGTGGTGGAAGGCGACCTCCCCCAAGGAGCGCGCCATCCGCGAGCGGTTCGGACTGTCGAGCGCGCGTTATCATCAGGTGCTCGGCGGTCTCCTCGACCGGCCGGAAGCCCTCGCCTACGATCCCATGCTCGTGCGCAGGCTCCGCCGGATGCGGGAGGCGCGCCGGAGGAAGCGCTACGCGCGGCGGCTGGGCTTCGAGGTCTAGCGGCGGCCCGCGGGCCGTGGGGGCCCGCCGTCGCGAAGGGGTGTGGGACGTGACGGGACAGGACGCATGAAGAACGGCGGCGCTCGCCTGCTGGTCATCGGAGCCGCCGTGCTGGTCGGGATCCTCCTCCTGGCCAAGGGGTTCCAGGGGTTCGCCGCGGGTGGGCCCACCCCGCAGCAGTCCCCGACCCCGGGCACGTCACCGTCCGCCAGCCCCGGCGGCACGCAGTCGCCCGGGAGCCCGGGGAACGGCGGCGGCGGTCCCTCCCCGCAGCAGGAGGGCGTGCTGGTCGCGATCTACAACGCGACGAACACGAACGGCCTCGCGGCGGCGGCGTACGACGACCTCAAGGCGAAGGGCTACGTGCTCGCGGGGGACCTCGGCAACCTGCCGCCAGCCAACCAGACGATCATCTACTACAAGGACGAGCAGGGGAAGGCGGACGCGCAGCACCTCAAGGAGCTCGCGGTCAAGGAGGCGAAGATCCAGAAGCTGCCGAAGAACCTCCCGCCCGAGGCCTCGATCCCCAAGAACGCCGAGCTGGTGCTCGTGCTCGGCAGCGACTACGCGCAGTCGCACCCGGTCTCGGGCTGAGACCTTCCGGGGAAGGCGCGCGGGTCCCCCCGGCCCCGCGGAAGTACGCTAGCGACCCGATGCGAATCGCCATGCTCGCGCCGGTCTGGGTGGCCGTGCCGCCCGAGGGGTACGGCGGGATCGAGCTCGTCGTGAGCCTGCTCACCGAGGAGCTCGTCGCCAGGGGGCACGACGTGACACTGTTCGCCTCGGGGGGCTCCCGCACCAAGGCCACGCTGCGGTCCGTGTTCGACGATCCGCCGACCGACCGGCTGTGGGAGACCGAACCCGACGCCTCGCACGTGGGCGCTGCGTACCGGGCGGTGGCCCGCGAGTACGCCGACGAGCACGCGTTCGACATCGTGCACGACCACACGGACTACCTGGGCACCGCGTTCGCGGCGACGCTCCCCACTCCCGTCGTGCATACCGTGCACTTCCCGCTGGAGGAGCCGCGGGGGTCGTTCCTGCGGCGGTTCGCGGACGACGTGTACCTGGCCGCCATCAGCGACTTCCAGCGGAACGCCGCGCCCGATCTCCCCTGGGCCGGCATGGTGCACAACGCGATCGATACCGAGGCCTTCGAGTTCCGGGCGGACAAGGACGGGTACCTCCTGTGCATCGGTCGGATCTGCGAGCGCAAGGGGCAGGACGTCGCCGTGCAGGTGGCGAAGCGGGCCGGATGCCAGCTCGTGCTGGCCGGCCGGGTCCACCCCAAGGAACGCGACTTCTTCGCCGAACGCGTCCTGCCGCACATCGACGGCGACCGAATCGTGTTCGAGGGCGAGGTCCCGAACGACCGCAAGCGGGAGCTGATGGCCGCCGCATCGGCGCTGCTGCTCCCGATCCGCGAACCCGAACCGTTCGGCCTGGTGATGGTCGAGGCGTTCGCCTCCGGGACACCGGTGATCGCCACGCCGCTCGGCGCGGTCCGCGAGATCGTGACCGACGGCGAGACCGGGTTCCTCGGCGCCTCGGTGCGGGCGATGGCCGCCGCCGTGGATCGGCTGGGGGAGATCGACGCCGAACGCTGCCGGCGGGAGGCGGTCGAACGGTTCGATCCGCGGGCCATGACTGACGGGTACGAGGAGCTGTACCAGTCAGTCCTCGGCGGGCTGTGACGGCGACGCTCCCCGAGCCGCTGCGGCCGCTCGCGCGGGACCCGGCGCGGTCGGCGGTCCTGTTGGACTTCGACGGGACCCTCGCGGAGATCGTCGCGCGGCCGGAGCTGGCCGGGCCGGTCGAGGGAGCGACGGCGGTCGTGCGGGCGGCGGCCGGCGCGTTCGGTCTGGTGGCGGTGATCTCCGGGCGGCCGAGCGACGACGTCCGGGCGTTGCTCGGTGTCGACGGCGTCCGGTACCTCGGCCTGTACGGGCTCGAGGAGGAGGACGCCGCTCCCGTCTCGCCCGAGGCGATGGCGGCCGCGGTGGCCGCGGCCTCCGGTGTCGGAGGGGCGCGGGTCGAAGCGAAAGGCGGGTCGGTGGCCGTGCACTACCGGCAGTCGAACGACCCCGAAGCGGCTCGGGCGGAGCTGCTCGCCGCGCTGGCTGCCCCTCCCGCCGGGTTCGAGGCGATCGAGGGAAAGATGGTGGTGGAGCTCGTGCCGGCAGGTCGGGCCCGCAAAGGCGGCGCCGTCCGGCGGCTCCTCGGCGAGGCCCGGCCGTCGGCCGTCCTGTACGCGGGCGACGACCTGGCGGACCTGGAGGCGTTCGCCGAGCTCGACCGCGCATCCGAGAACGGCGTCCACGCGGTGCGGGCCGCGGTTGCCGGCCCCGAGACGCCCGACGCGCTCGCCACGGCGGCCGACGTCGTCGTCGATGGGCCGGCGAACCTGGTCGCCCTGCTGGAGGACCTGGTCGCAGCGGCGCGAGGCTGAGGCTCTCAGCTCGCCCGGGCGGCGGCGGCGCGCTCGAGGTCGGCGAGCTGGGAGCCGACCCACCGCACGGGCGGGTTCGCCCCGATCGCCCGCCGGAGCCCGGCGGCCCGGCGGTGACGTTCGTCGGCGCGCATGTGGAGGGCCTCGTACATCGCCTCGGCCGTCTCCTGGACGTCGAACGGGTTCACCGACAGGGCGTGCCGCCCGAGCAGGGCGTCCGCGCCCGCGTTCCGCGACAGCACCAGGACCCCGTCGGCCCGGTTCACGGTCGGGCCCTCCATGGCGACGAGGTTCATGCCGTCGAAGACCGGGTTCACCAGCAGGACGTCGGAGAGCGAGTAGGCGGCGACGGCCCGGTCGATGTCGTCGCGAACCACGACCGTGACCGGCTGCCAGTCCGGCGTTCCCAGCTCGGCGTTGATGCGCTCGGCCGCCCGCAGGCAGTCGCGGGTGTAGGCGCGGTACTCGGGGATCGCCCGGCGCGAGGGGTTCAGCAGCGCCAGGAACCGGACGCGCCCGCGCATCCGGGGGTGTTCGTTCAGCAGCGTCTCGTACGCGAGGAACCCCCGAAGAATGTTTTTCGACAGGTCGGTCCGGTCGACCCGGAGGATCATCTGGGCGTCGCCCTTCCACCGGACGAGCTCGCGGCGGGCGCGCCGGACGGCCGGGCTCGTCGCCTGCCGCCGGAGCGCTGGGGCGTCGATCGCGATCGGGTACGTCCGCACCGCGACCGACCGCCCGTCGATCTCGACGCGCCGCCGGCGGAGGTCGACCCGCGCGCCCTCGACGTGCCGGCAGCACAACAGGAAGTTCTCGGCCCAGTCATCGCAGTGGAACCCCAGCACGTCGGCCCCGAGCATCCCCCGCAGCACCGCATCGCCCATGGCCTGCGGCAGGATCCGGAAGTAGTCCGGGCCCGCGAACGGCGTGTGTGAGAAGTGCGCCACGAGCGCGTCCGGCCGCGACTCGCGGAGCATCAGCGGAGCCAGCGAGAGGTGGTAGTCCTGCACGAGGAACGCCGGCTCGCCGGGCTCCTCCGCGAGCGCGTCGGCGAACTCCCGGTTCACGGCGACGTAGTCGTCCCAGGCCGCACGGACCGCCCGGCCGAACCGCGGCGTCCTCGGCGCGTCGAACAGGTAGTGGTGGATGAACCACAGGACGCGGTTCGACACGACGTTGTAGTACCGGTCGAACCGCTCCGCCTCCGGCGTGAGGTAGCGAACCCGGTACTTGGCGTCCTCGTCGGCGATCTCCATGTCGCCGGCGGCGTGCTCCGCGGCGTGCCGGTCGCCGTCGGTCATGGCCGCCGCCACCCACAGGCCGCCGGCCGAGGACAGCGCGCCCGTCAGCCCCGTGACAAGGCCGCCGCCGCCCCGGGCGTGCTCGATCGAACCATCCTCGGACACCTCGAACTGCACCGGGCCGCGGTTGGACGCGACGACGAGCGGGCGCCTGGGCGCGCTGCCCGGACGGGGGGGCGCGGGCGGTCGGCCGGGGGGCATCACCGTCGAGTCTACCGAGGGCCGCCGCCGACCTCCTCCGGCGTCCCGCGCGCGACATCCGGGTATACCGTTCGGCGGTAGGCCCGCTGCTAGGATCGATCGGCCCAAGGAGCGAGTGTGCAGCGCCCCCGAGAGCCCATCTTCCAGAACCCGATCGTGGCGCGCGCCGCGCGGGTGTTCGCCGTCGGGTGGGCGGCTGTCGGGATGGTCGTGCTGGCCGCGCTGCTGCTGCGGTACGTCCTGTTCCCGACGCGGATCATCTTCGCGCCGCTGCTCCTCGCGCTGATCCTCGTGTACCTCCTGAACCCGGTCGTGACGTGGCTGGCAGACCGGCGCATCAAGCGGGTGCTGGCGACGCTGCTCACGTACGTGGTGGTGCTCACGGCCCTCGGGGTCCTGCTGTCGTGGCTGGTGCCGCTCGTTTCGGACCAGGCCGTGGCGTTCGGGAAGAGCATCCCTGACCTCCTGCGCCGCGCCGAGCACGGCATCGTCGACTTCGCGCACCGGCTGGGGCTGCGCGTCCGCGGGGCGCACGTCCTCGGGACGTTCGGCAAGACCGGCAGCGTCGGCGAGTACGTCGGCCGGGTCACCTCGGTGAGCTCGGCGGTCGGGCTGGTCCTG
>DATLUW010000288.1:0-10120 GCA_035577825.1 Actinomycetota bacterium
CCGGCTGCCGCCGAGGCGAACGGGAGCGGTGCGACTGCGGCAGCGACGAGCACGGGAATCACCAGGCCGACCGACCGCAGCGACTTCGTCACTCGCCACCGCATCACGCGAGGTTCGTCCATCCAGCCCGGCGAACGCTACAGCCCGGCAGGACGAACTCGGTGCGGCCGTTCGGTCGTTGCGGCTACTGGAGCTCGGCGTGCTCCGCGAGGACCTCGACCCGGTCGTTGGCCACGTGGAGGAAGCCCGAGTCGACCTGGGCGAGGACCTCGGTGCCGCCCGCCACGATTTTCAGCGGACCCTCGCGGAGCAGCGCGAGGAGCGGCGCGTGGCCCGGCAGGACGCCGAGCTGGCCGTCGTCGGCCGTCACGACCACCATGTCCGCGTCGCCGGCCCACACCTCCTGCTCGGGAGTGACGACGTGCACCTCGAGCTTCGAGCCCTCGGCCACTACGCCGCCTCCTCCGAGTCCCCGCCCTCGCCCGACAGGCGCTTGCCGGCCTCCACGGCCTCCTCGATCCCGCCCACCATGTAGAACGCCTGCTCGGGCAGGTGGTCGTATTCGCCCTCGGTCAGGGCCTTGAACGACGCGATCGTCTCGTCGACCGGCACGTACTTGCCCGGGATGCCCGTGAACTGCTCCGCCACGAAGAACGGCTGGGACAGGAACCGCTGGATCTTCCGGGCCCTGCCGACGATGACCTTGTCCTCCTCCGACAGCTCGTCGACGCCGAGGATTGCGATGATGTCCTGCAGGTCGGTGTACCGCTGCAGGATCTCCTTCACCCGCTGCGCCACCGCGTAGTGCTCGTCGCCGACGTAGCGCGGGTCGAGGATCCGCGACGTCGAGTCGAGCGGGTCCACCGCCGGGTAGATGCCCAGTTCGGAGATCGCTCGCGACAGCACCGTCGTTGCGTCGAGGTGCGCGAACGTCGTGTGCGGCGCCGGGTCGGTGATGTCGTCCGCCGGCACGTAGATCGCCTGCAGCGACGTGATCGACCGGCCCCGCGTCGACGTGATGCGCTCCTGCAGCTCGCCCATCTCGTCCGCCAGCGTCGGCTGGTAGCCCACCGCCGACGGCATCCGCCCGAGCAGCGTCGAGACCTCCGACCCCGCCTGGACGAACCGGAAGATGTTGTCGATGAACAGCAGCACGTCCTGCTGCTTCACGTCCCGGAAGTACTCGGCCATCGTCAGCGCGGAGAGGCCCACGCGAAGACGGACGCCCGGCGGTTCGTCCATCTGACCGAACACCAGCGCGGTCTTCTCGATGACGCCGGACTCCGTCATCTCACCGAAGAGGTCGTTGCCCTCGCGGGTCCGCTCCCCCACCCCGGCGAACACCGACACGCCGCCGTGCTGTTCGGCCTGGCGGCGGATCATCTCCTGGATGATGACCGTCTTGCCGACGCCGGCGCCGCCGAACATCCCGATCTTGCCGCCCTGCACGTAGGGCTCGAGCAGGTCGATGACCTTGATGCCGGTCTCGAGCATCTGCGTGCGGGGCTCGAGCTGGTCGAACGCCGGCGGCTCGCGGTGGATCGGCCACCGGTCGTCGGCCTCGACCGAATCGACGTCGAGCGGCTCGCCGAGCACGTTGAACACGTGCCCGAGCACGGCGTCCCCGACGGGAACCGCGATCGGCCGGCCCGTGTTCTGGACCGGGGCGCCGCGGATGACGCCGTCGGTCGGCTTCATGGCGATCGCGCGCACCGTGTAGTCGCCGACCTGCTGCGCCACCTCGCAGGTGATCGTGGTGGTCTCGTCCTCGATCGTCCGCTCGAGCGTCAGCGCCGTGTGGATCTCCGGGAGCCCCTCCGGCGGGAACTCCACGTCGACCACCGGGCCGATCACGCGGACGACCCGCCCGGCCGGGTTGCTGCCGTTGCCGTTCTCGTTGGCCATGTCAGAGCTCCTCGTCTGTTCCGTGTCAGCCCGCCAGGGCGTCGCGCTCGCTCGCCGCGGCCGCGGCCGCCAGCGCCTCCGCGCCGCCCACGATCTCGGAGATCTCGGTCGTGATCTCGGCCTGGCGGGCCTGGTTCGCGATCCTCGTGTAGGTCTTGATCAGCTCGTCCGCGTTGTCGGTCGCCGACTTCATCGCGCGCTGCCGGGCCGCGTGCTCCGACGCCGCCGACTCGAGCAGCGCCGCGAACACCCGCATCTCGACGTACCGCGGCACGAGCGCGTCGAGGATGGTCTGCGCGTCTGGTTCGAACAGGTACAGCGGGTAGGGCCCCTGCTCGGTGGCCTCGACGTCCTCCACCACCAGCGGCAGGAACCGCCGGGCCTCCGCCCGCTGGGTCAGCGCGGACACGTAGTCCGTGAACACGCCGAAGATCTCGTCGACCTCGCGGTCGACGAACGCCTGGATCAGCGTCCCGGCGATCTCCTTGGCGTCGTCGTACGACGGCCGCTCCGAGATGCCCTGCCAGGACTGCTCGACCTTGCGTTCGCGGAAGCGGTAGTACCCCACCGCCTTGCGACCGACCGCGTACAGCTTGGGCTCCTTGCCCTCCTCGCGGAGCGCCTGGATCAGCTCCTCGGTCCGGCGCAGGACGTTCGCGCTGTACGCGCCGGCCAGCCCGCGGTCGGACGTCACGACGAACACCGCCGCGCCCTTGGGGTCCTTGCGCTCCTCGAGCAGCGGATGCTCGAGGTTGTCGGCCTGGCCGGTCACGTCGCCGATGGCGCGCGTGATCTGCTCAGCGTAGGGGCGCGCCTGCTGGACGCGCTCCTGCGCGCGGCGGATCTGCGAGGCCGCGATGAGCTCCATGGCGCGCGTGATCTTCTTGGTCGACTGGACCGACCGGATCTGGCGCCGGATCGCGCGAAGCTGTGCTCCCAACTAGCCCTCCCGCTTCGGCGCCGGCGGCCTGCGCCGCTGCACGGTCTCCGAGGAGTCCTCCTCCTCGCCCTCGACGGGTTCCTCGGAGGGCGGCGCCGTGTGCTGCTCGCTCGACTGGAACCCCTGCTGGAAGTCCTCGACCGCCGCCTTCAGTTGCGCCTCGACCTCCTCTGACAGCGCGCCGCCCTCGACGATCGCCTTGCCGACCTCGGGCTTGCGCGTCCGCATGTACTCGAGGAGCTCCTGCTCGAACCGGCGGACGTCCTCGACCGGCACGTCGTCGAGATGGCCGTTCGCGCCCGTCCAGATCGCGATGACCTGGTCCTCGACCGGGGCCGGCCGGTACTGGGGCTGCTTCAGCAGCTCGACCATCCGCGCGCCGCGCGCGAGCTGGGCCTGCGACGCCTTGTCGAGGTCCGAACCGAACTGCGCGAACGCCTCGAGCGCCCGGTACTGCGCAAGGTCCAGGCGGAGCCGCCCGGCCACCGACTTCATGGCCTTGATCTGCGCGTTGCCGCCGACACGCGACACGGAGATGCCGACGTTGATGGCCGGCCGGACCCCCGAGTTGAACAGGTCCTTCTCCAGGTAGATCTGGCCGTCGGTGATCGAGATGACGTTGGTCGGGATGTAGGCCGAGACGTCGCCGCCCTTGGTCTCGATGATCGGCAGGGCCGTGAGCGACCCGGCGCCGAGCTCGTCCGAGAGCTTCGCGGCGCGCTCGAGCAGCCGGGAGTGCAGGTAGAACACGTCGCCCGGATAGGCCTCGCGGCCCGGCGGGCGGCGCAGCAGCAGCGAGACCTCGCGGTATGCCTCGGCCTGCTTCGACAGGTCGTCGTAGACGATCAGCGCGTGCTGGCCCTGGTACATCCAGTGGGCGCCGAGCGCGGCGCCGGCATACGGGGCGATGTACTTGAGCGCCGCGAAGTCGGATGCCGGTGAGTTCACGACGACCGTGTACTCCATCGCGCCGGCCTCCTCGAGGGCCGTGACGACCTCGCGGACCGTCGACGCCTTCTGGCCGATGGCGACGTAGATGCACTTGACCTGGAGCTTGGGGTCGCCGGACTCCCAGTTCGCCCGCTGGTTGATGATCGCGTCGACGGCCACGGCGGTCTTGCCAGTCTGGCGGTCGCCGATGATCAGCTCGCGCTGGCCCCTCCCCACGGGGGTCATGGCGTCGATGGCCTTGATGCCGGTCTGCAGCGGTTCCTTCACCGGCTGGCGCTGGACGACCGATGCGGCCTGGACCTCGAGCGGCCGGACCTCGTCGGCCGCGATGTCGCCCTTGCCGTCGAGGGGCTGGCCCAGCGCGTTGACCACCCGTCCCAGGAACCCGTCCCCGACCGGGATCGACTGCACCCGGCCGGTGTGCTTGACCTCGTCGCCCTCCTCGATCTCGGTGTACGGGCCCATGATCACGACGCCGATCTCCCGGACGTCGAGGTTCATGGCCACGCCCAGCACGCCGCCGGGGAACTCGAGCAGCTCGTTGGCGAGCGTCGACGGGAGGCCCTCCACACGGGCGACGCCGTCGCCGATCTCGGTGACCCGCCCGACCTCCTCGCGGGTCACGCCGGGCTCGAAGCCCTCCACGTTCTTGCGGAGCGCCTCGGTGATCTCCTCGGGACGGATCGTCAGTTCGGCCATGGGTCCTCTTCCTTCGGTCGTGTGTCGCTCATGCGGTCAGTCGTTCCATCGCCAGCTCGAGCTTGCGGCGGATCGAGCCGTCGATGACCTCGTCGCCGACCCGCGCCACCACCCCGCCGACGACCGCCGGGTCGACCAGGACCTCGATGTCGACGTCGCTGCCCGTCGCCGCGGCGAGGGCGGCCGCCAGGCGATCCCGGCGGTCGTCGTCCAGCGGAACTGCCGTCCGCGCTTCGACGATCACCCGGTGCCGCCGTGCCGCCGCGCGGTCGGCCAGCGCACGAAGGACCTCGCCGGGATCGTCGGGGCGGGTCACGGCCCAGGCGGCCAGCAGCCCGGTCTCCGAGGTGGCGCCCTCGAGGAGGTCGGCGACGACCGCACGCTTGCGATCGTCGTCGAGGTAGGGGTTGGTCAGCGCCGAGCGGAGCTCTGCGCTGCCGTCGACGGTCCGGGCGAACCGGAACAGCTCGTCGGCCACGTCGCCGAGCGCCCCGCGAGCGTCCGCCTCCGCCAGGATGGCCTGGACCCCGAGATCCTCCAGCACCTGCCGGAGGCGGTACGAGATCGCGTCCTCGGCGGCCAGGTCCTCGACCAGGGAGAGGGTGTTCGGGTCGAGCTGGCCGGCGAGCAGGTCGCGCAGGAGGCCCTGTTTGGCCCCGGGTGGCACCGCGATGTCGGCGAGCGTCTTGCGGAGCTGGGGCTGTTCGCGGAGCAGACGGGAGAGCGCGAAGAGCTCGTCGCGGACGCGCGCCAGCGCGCCCGCGACGACGGCGTCCGCGAACGTCAGCTCGGCGCGCTCGCGCGCCGAGCGCCTCCCGGCCTGCCGCGACTGGCTCACGACGAGGCGCCCTCACTGGAGCCTGCGCCGGACCCGTTCGGGGAGCCCGTCGCGGTCAGCTCGTCGATGAACTGGTCGATCAGCTCGCGCTGCCGGTCCTCGTCGAGCTGCCATCCGATCACGCGCTCGGCGACGTCGACCGCCAGGTGGCCGACCTCGCCCCGCAGCTCGCGCGCGGCGCGGTCGCGTTCGGCCCCGATCTCCTGCCGGGCCGACTCGAGGATGCGGTTCGCCTCGTCCTGGGCCCGCTGTTGGCCGTCCTTGCGGAGCTGCTCGGCCGCCTCCCGGGCCTCGGCGACGATCCGGTTGGCCTCCTCGCGGGCGCCGGCCAGCTGCTGCCGGTACTCGTCGAGCAGCCGGTCGGCCTCGGCCTGCTTCGCCTCGGCCTGCTGGATCTGGCCCTCGATCTTCGACGTTCGCTCGGCGAGCGCCTCGCTGATGCGCTTGAAGACGCCCACGCGCCACAGCACGACGAGCAGCAGGATGAAGGCGACCGTGCCCCAGATCAGCTCGTTCCACGCGGGGATCAGGGGGTTCTTGGTCTTCTCCGCTGCGGCGACGACCGCTGACAAGCTCAGCATCGACGCCTACAGGATGAACGCGAGGACCGCGCCGATCAGGGCGAGCACGTCGGTGAACGCGATGCCCAGGATCATCGTGGTCTGGAGTCGTCCGGCCATCTCCGGCTGGCGCGCCTGGCCCTCGACGGTCTTGCCGACCATGAAGCCGATGCCGATGCCCGGTCCGATGGTCGACAGGCCGTACCCGATCAGGCTCACGCTGCCCGAGACGGCGGCGAGGATCACTCCGAACAGGTGCATTCCCTCTCCCTTCTCTAATGCTCTTCTGAGACCGACAAGGTGATGTACACGGCCGTGAGCAGGGTGAACACGTACGCCTGCACCGCGGCGATGAAGATCTCGAGCCCGACCAGGAAGATCGAGAGGACGAGCGCCGGGATCGCGAGCGGGATGGTCGCCGGCAGGGCGACCAGGTACGCGGTGGCCACGAAGAACACCGTCAGCAGCACGTGGCCCGCGAAGAAGTTGGCGAACAGCCGGATGGCGAGCGTGGCCGGCCGCAGGATGATCGCGGTGATGAGCTCGATGGGCGTCAGCAGGATGTACGCGAACTTCGGAACGCCAGGCGGGAACATGACGCCCTTGAAGTAGCCGCCCCAGCCCTTCTTCTTGATGCCGGCGTAGTTGTAGACGATCCACGAGCCCGTTGCGAGGATCAGCGGGATCGCGATCCGCGACGACACCGGGAACTGCACGATCGGGATGACCTCGAAGAAGCTGATGATCAGCGCGAACACGAACAGGATCGAGAGGTAGGGCTGCCACACGGCGCCCTCGCGCCGGCCGATCACACCCTCCATCACGTCGCTCGCCACGAAGTCGTAAAGCGCCTCCATGGCGTTCTGCCCACCGCGGGGCACGACCTTCGGCTTGCGGAACGCCAGGATGAACACGAGCGCCGCCAACGCCGCCGCGACGAACTCGAGGATCACCACCCGGTTGATGCACAGGGTCGTGCCGCCGATCTTCCAGATGCACGGCCACTGGTACAGCTCGTCAACCGTCGGGATCGAGTCCTTGAACCCCGGGCGGGCGGCGAGGAGCCCCGGCAGCAGTCCCTGGAGGGTGGCGAGCACCTAGATTCCGCTCCCCACCGGTTTGGTCTCCGAGGGCCCACCGGCGGCGGGCCCGGACCCGGGTACCTCCGCGGCCGGCTCCAACTTCCCGGTCAACACCACCCACGCCTCGTAGATCGCGACGGCAAGGGCGGTGGCGATCGCGGCGAACCCGAACGCGGCCACGTCCCCGCCCAGCGCGCGGACGGCGAACAGGCATCCGACCACGATGGTGAGCCGGATCAGCCAGCCGCCGAGCGTCGCGGCCTGCATCGCGCCGGCCGACACCTTGCGGGCCCGCCCGAGCACCACGACGTACCCGGCGAAGCTCACGCACACGACGAGCACCCCGAGGAGCGCGGAGACGGCGGCGTTCATCCCGTTCACCGCGTAACCGATGCCGAAGGCGGCAACGGCCAGCACGGCCCCGGGCACGAGCGCCCGCTTGGCCATCTGGCGTTCCGGCTGGTCGTTCGTTCCGCTCACCGCCGCTCGTCCCGCTCTTTCCCGAACCGGATCAGCACGAGCCACGTGCCCCCGACGGCTCCCACGATCAGCCCGATGGGCAGGAACAGGGCGTGGAACCCGAACAACCGGTCGAGCAGGTAGCCGATGCCGCCCCAGACCAGCAATCCACCGAGGAGGAGTCCGATGATGGTCCAGGCATCTGGGCTCGGCCGCCCCGTGCCACCCTCCGGATTCCCGGCCATGGGCGCGCCATTCTACTGACGCCCCTCGGGGCGCGTCAAAGCGAGGGTGAACGCAAATCCGCAGGTCAGAGCATATTTTCGGTTCCGCTTGTGAAAACTTTCACAAAGCCTGGGGCGCCGCCCTGCGGTTGGCGATGACGTTCGCGATCGCGATCACGACCCCGGCCATGAAGATGATGGTCCCCATCACGAACACCTGCGGCGGGATCCCGACCTTCACGGTCCCGTACACCCACAGCGGGAACGTCTGCGTCGAGCCGGCCACGAAGTTCGTGATGATGAAGTCGTCGATCGACAGGGCGAAGGCCAAGAGGGCGCCCGCCAAGATGCCCGGGAAGATGATCGGGAACGTGACCTTCCAGAACGTCACCCACGGCGTGGCCCCCAGGTCCCGCGCGGCCTCCTCGACGGCCAGGTCGAATCCGGCCAAGCGCGCCCGGACGCAGATCGTGACGAACGCGATGTTGAACATCACGTGCGCGATCACGATCGTCAGCATCCCCCGCGGGACGCCGAACGTGATGAACAGCGACAGCAGCGATGCGCCGAGCACGATCTCGGGCGCCGCGATGTTGAGGAACATCACGAACTCGCTCGTCCCCTTCGCCCTGAAGCGGTACCGGACCAGCGCGAGCGCCATCATGGTGCCGAGCGCTGTGGCGATCAGCGTGCTGATCGTCGCGACGATGAGGGAGTTCTTGAGCGAGTTGGTGAGGTCGGGGATCGCGAACAGCCTGCGGTACCACTCCGTGGTGAAGCCGAGCCACCGGAAGCTCACGCGCTTGAAGCCGCTGTTGTTGAAACCGTAGAGGATCATCACGAGGATCGGCAGCACGAGGTACACGAGCACCCCGATCGAGTAGACGGGCAGCACGTACCGCGTCCACCGGCGTCGCCGCGGCGACCGGGGCGGGGCGTCCATCGGTTCGGCTCGGGACTCCACGGTTGCGGGCGCCGCGGCCGTCATCAGACGTACTCCTCGATCTGTCGCGTCCCGAGGACCTTCGCGTAGATCACGATCCCGATCACCAGCACGATCATCAGGATGAACGACAGCGCGGCCGCCGTCGGGTAGTGGAACTGGACCAGGTACTCCTGCTGGATGATGTTCCCGATCATCGTGGTGTTGGTGCCCCCGAGGATCTGCGCGTTCAGGTAGTCACCCACGGCCGGGACGAAGGTCAGCAGCACGCCGGCGAACACGCCGGGGATGGACAGCGGAAGGATCACCTTGGTGAAGACCTTGCGGTTCGTCGCGTACAGGTCCTTGGCCGCCTCTACGACGCGCCGGTCGATCCGTTCGAGCGCCACGTAGATGGGCAAGGCCATGAACGGCAGGAAGTTGTAGGCGATCCCCGAGATCACCGCGACCGGTGTCGCCAGCACGTGGAAGCTCTTGGGAAGCAGATGCCAGCTCTTCAGCGTCCCCAGCACGATCCCGTTGTCCGACAGGATGAACTGCCACGCGAGCGTCCGGATCACAAAGGACACGAAGAACGGGAGCAGCATGATCAGGAGGTAGGTGGTCTTGTGACGTCCTCCCCGGAACGCGATCCAGTACGCGAGCGGATAGGAAACGACGAGCGTCGCGATGGTCGCGATGGTGCCGAAGGTCAACGATCGTACGAACTGGACGTGGTACTGCGAGATCGCGTCGCTGTAGTTGGCGAACCGCCACGTGTTCTGGAACCCCTGGTAGATGTCGCCCGTCTGGAGCGACACCGACAGCATGAAGAACAGCGGCACGACGAAGAAGATCAGCAGCCACAGACCGCCGGGCCCGATCAGCAGGTAGGGCGACGCGTTCCGGCGTCGCTTCCGCCGCTTCGGCGCTACGAGCTGTACACCGGGGTCCACACGCCGTCCCACTCGTCCTGCTCGGCCTGATCCTTGAACGCCTTGTACTGCTTGGCCTTGGCGAGGTCCTGTGTGGTGGGGAACACCAGCGGGCTGTTGGCGACCGCGGGGTCCTTCAGCACGTCCGCCACGTACTTCTGTGCCGCGGGGACCGGGGACACGTACCAGATGAAGTCCGCCATCGCGCCCGCCACCGACGGGTCGTACACATAGTTCATGTACGTGATGGCGTCCACCGGGTGCTGCGCGTACAGCGGGATGCACATGTTGTCGTGCCAGTAGATCGGCCCCTCCTTCGGGAAGGCGAACTTCATCTCGGGGAAGCCGTCCCCGCCGTTCTCCTTCGTTTCGGAGGCGATGAAGATGTCGCCCGACCACGCCTGGGTGACGAGGATGTCGCCGTTCTCCAGCGCGTCCAGGTAGCTCTGGTCGTAGAACTTGCGGATGTACCCGTCGCCGCGCGCCTGCGTGACCTTGTCGGCCGCCTGCTGCCACTGGTCCGGCGTCGCCGTGTTCGGGTCCAGCCCCATCGCGGTGAGCGCCGGGCACGGGAGGTCCTGGTCGTTGCCGAACAGGCCGACCGC
>DATLUW010000289.1:0-4221 GCA_035577825.1 Actinomycetota bacterium
GCGTCGCCCGACTCGATCCGCCCGTACGTCGGGATCGCCTGCCTGACCGACTCCCGGCTCGAGGGGTATCTCTTCGCGATCGAACCGGACCAGGGCCGGTACTCCATCGAGCGACTGACGTCGGACCCGCTGACGCACACGACCCTCACCGTGGGGCGGGACGTCGAGTCGGTCCGCCCCGGGGGCCGGACCAACGTGATCCGGGGGGAATGTCGAGCGGGAGCAGCCGACACCGCGCTGGCGATGTACGTCAACGGCCGGCTCGTGACGACGACCACCGATGAGCACGGGTCGAACGCCTTCGTCGGAATGGCCCTCGCGGCCGGAGGAGAGACGTCCAGGGTCGAAGGGTGGTTCGACAATGCGCTCATGGAGCGCCTGAACGGCGATCTCGAGACCACGGGATCGCCGGAGGGAGGATGAACGATGCCTGACGCGCTCGATCTCGACGAGCCGGGAACGAGGGTCGCGTGGACCGTCGCGGGTCGTGATCGCTTCCTCGTCCGGACGTACGCACATCTCATCGGGGCCGTCTTGGCATTCGTCCTGCTCGAGATGGCGTACTTCTCGAGCGGGGCGGCGGATGCGATCGCCCGGGCGCTCCTGAGCGTGAACTGGCTCCTCGTACTGGGGGCGTTCATCATCGTGAGCTGGCTCGCCCGGGGCCTGGCGAGCCAAGCGGAGTCGAAGGCGGCGCAGTACGCAGGACTCGCCGGCTATGTGGTCGCCGAGTCGATCATCTTCGTCCCGCTCCTGTACGTCGCCGAGTTCTACTCACCGGGGGCGATCCGGGCCGCGGCGAGCCTCACGGTTCTCGGCTTCGTGGGCCTCACGGCGATCGCCTTTCGTGCCGGGAGCGACTTCCGCTTCCTGAAGGGCATGCTGCAGTGGGCCGGGGTGCTCGCGCTCGTCGCGATCGTCGGCGGCGTGCTGTTCGGGTTCGAGCTCGGGACGTGGTTCTCGATCGCCCTCGTCGGGCTAGCAGGGGGGTCGATCCTGTACGACACGTCGAACGTGCTGTTGCACTACCCGGACGACCGCCACGCGGCGGCGTCGCTCGAACTGTTCGCTTCGATCGCGCTGATGTTCTGGTACCTCGTCCGGCTGCTGACGTTCTCCAGCCGCGACTGACGGCGTGAACCGATCTCTCGGTCAGCCGCGCTGGGCGGCCTTCGCGCGTTCGGTCGCGAACACCTCCTCGGCGGCCGCGACCGCCGAGCCCCGCTTGACCGGGTAGCCCATGCCGTCGAGCGTCATCTCGAGCGCCGCCAGGCCGCGGATCATGTCGAGCCGGTCGTAGTAACCGAGGTGCCCGATCCGGAACACCTTGCCCTTCAGCGGCCCCTGCCCCGGCGCCAGCACGATGCCGTGCTCCGCGCGAACCCGCGCCACCAGCTCGTTCCCGTCGATGCCCTCCGGCGCGCGGATGGCCGTAACCGCCCACGCCTTCTCCGGGTTGTCGCCGAACAGGTCGAGCCCGAGCGCCCGGACACCCTCCTTCAGCCCCATCGCCAGCACGCGGTGGCGCTCCAGAGCCGCGTCCGCGCCGTCCGCGAAGTACAGCTCCAGGGCGGCGCGGACCCCCTGCACCAGCGAGATGGCCGGCGTCCACGGGTTCTCCGGCTCGGGCAGGTCGTACGACGCCTTGTACGCCGACCAGTCGAAGTAGAACCGAGGGCAGGTCGCCGTGGCGTGCGCCTCCCACGCCTTCGGCGAGACGGCGACGAACGCCAGCCCCGGCGTCGCGGAGAGCGCCTTCTGCGAACCCCCGCACGCCACGTCGACGCCCCACTCGTCGCACTCGAACGGCACCGCGCCCACGCTCGACACGCAGTCGACGGCGAGCAGCACGCCGGTGTCCTTCGCGACCTCCCCCACCGCCTCGATGTCGTGCAGCACGGCGGTGGACGTCTCGCTCTGCTGCACGAGGATTCCGGCAGTGGGCGCCTCCTCGACGGCGGCTCGGACGTCGGCCGGGTTCAGCGCACGCCCCCACTCGTAGTCGATCACCCGGACGTCGAGCCCGTAGACCTCGGCGATCTTCGCGAAGCGTTCGCCGAAGTACCCGGCCACCGGAACGACCACGCGGTCGCCCGGCGAGAACATGTTCTGCACCGCGGACTCGAGCGCGCCGGTCCCCGACGAGGTGAACACCAGGACGTCGTTCCTCGTCCGGAACAGCCGCTGGAGCTGCTCGGTGACCTCGCGCAGGAGTTTCCCGTAGCCCGGCCCGCGGTGGTACACGAGCGGCTGCGACTGGGCCTGATAGACCTGCGGCGGGACCGGAACCGGCCCGGGTGCCATGAAGATCTCGGGCTTGTCCATGGTTCGCTCCTTGGTCGTAACGGCGGTCGCGGCAGCGTATCACCGGGTCCTGCGGCGCCTCCCACGCGGCCGGTGACCTGCGGGCTTGCCTCGGTCCTCCGCGCCTGAGAACCTTCGCGCAGCCCGCCGACCAACAGGGAGGATTCGCGCATGGACGTGCTCGGACGCATCGACGAGGCCATCGGTCGCAGGGACCTGCTGACGCACTCCTTCTACACGAAGTGGGTGGACGGAACCCTCCCGACGGAGTGCCTGCAGGAGTACGCGCGGCAGTACCACGCGTTCGAGTCGGCGTTCCCGACGTTCCTGTCGGCACTGCACTCGCGG
Organism: Actinomycetota bacterium; assembly: GCA_035577825.1. Lineage (GTDB taxonomy): Bacteria > Actinomycetota > UBA4738 > UBA4738 > JACQTL01 > DATBHM01. Next base: position 2,653 of record DATLUW010000289.1, read on the forward strand.
TGCAACGACCGTTCGACCCGCCAGGCGCTGCTCGAGAACCTGTGGGACGAGGAGCACGGACCGAACAACCACCGCGAGCTGTGGCTGCGGTTCGCGGAAGGGATCGGCGTGAGCCGCGAGGACGTCGAGTCGGCCGAACCGAACCCCGCCACCCGCGCACTGCTGGACACGTACGAGCGCGCGACGCGCGAGGCGCCGGTGGCCGCGGGTGTCGCGGCCGTGTACGCGTACGAGGCGCAGGTGCCGCGCGTGGCCCACGCAAAGACCCAGGGGCTCCGCGAGCACTACGGGATCGACGGCGGGCCGGCGGCCGAGTTCTTCGAGGTGCACGGCGAACTCGACGTCGAGCACTCTGCGGCGGAGCGGCACATCGTGGCGCAGGCCCCGGCCGACGAGGCCGAGGAGATCGTCGAGGCCACGGCCGAGGCGCTCGACGCCTGGTGGAACTTCCTCACCGCGGTCGACGTGCCGGTTCCGGCCCCGGTCGGCTAGTTCGCCGGCCGGTTCACCGACCGGCGATCAGCGCCCGAAGACGAGGATCGTGTCGATGCTGCCGGTCTGGCATGAGAACCGGTGGACCTTGATGCCGCGTGACCCCCGGGCCCACCAAGGTGACGAGGTTCCCCGCGGCTCGCGCCGCGATCGGCGCGACGGTGAGCGCGAGCAGAACCGCGAGGGTCGTGCCGAAGAAGCGCCGCGTCCCGGGACCGGGCCGCCAGCGGCCGCGGAGATCAGATGTCGCGAAGGACGCGCCAGACGTCTTCGCCCTGGGGCTTGAAATCGAAATCGGCGTGGCCGCGGCGGACCTTGTCCGACCGCGGCTTGCCGTTCCGGTGGAACAGGCGATCCCAGAGCGTCCGATGACCGTTCGCCCGGCCGACCGACCGGGCCAGGGAATCCAGCTGCGCCTCGCGGATCAGCTGGAGCCGGTTCAGCTCTCAGCCGGGGTGGGTGACGTTGGGGGTCATCATGGGCGTCTCGCTCCTATCGTCCCACGCCCGAGCCTCGTCGTTACGCCGGCGCGAGCGTACGGAGGTCGACGTCGGGGTCGCGGAGCTGGTCCGGGTCCGGTCGCACGGCCGCCTTGATCAGCGGCATCGCCCGCCGCACGTCCCGCTGGCGGTTGATGCTGAGCACCGAACGCAGCACGCCGCCCTGCAGGTAGAACGCGGTGAACGAGCGATCCTCGAGCGAACCCCGGAACGCCAGGTCGTCCCACGTTAGCGCGAACCCGGCCATCTGGAGGTTCATATCGTACTGATCCGACCAGAACCAATGCGCGTCGTCGAACGGCTTGCCGGCGCCGAGCATGTTGCGCGCGGCGGCCGGCCCCATCTTCAGCGCGTTGTCGAAGTGTTCGATCCGAATCGAACCGAACACCGGGTGGTCGTGCCGGGCGACGTCGCCGGCCGCCCAGACGCCCGGCGCCCCGGTGGCGAGGGTCGCGTCGACCACGATGCCGTTGTCGACCTCGAGGCCGCTGCCCTCCGCGATCTCGACGTTCGGCTGGACACCCACGCCGATCACCGCGAAGTCGCACTCGAGCCGCAGGCCGGACTTCGTGACGAC
>DATLUW010000290.1:0-2390 GCA_035577825.1 Actinomycetota bacterium
CCACGAGCGGGCCGCCCGGCTTCGCCAACTCGGTCTCCGACCTGGTGTTCAGTCCGGACGGGCGGCTCCTCGCGGCCGGGACCGTGACCGACATCGAGCTGTGGGACGTCGCGTCGCAGCGCCTCGTCGCGACGCCCCAGCACGCCGGGCGCCAGACGTCGTTCACGGTGCAGGGGTCGTTCCACAGCACGGCGTTCAGCCCGAACGGGGCCGTACTCGCGATGGCTGGGAACGGGGACACCGTCCGCCTGTGGAACGTCGCCGCAGGCCGCCTCGCGCCGTTGACGTTCACTGGGCACACCGCCACGGTGACGAGCCTCGCGTTCTCCCCGGACGGCCGGACGCTCGCCGCGGGGGCGGCGGACGACACCGTGATCCGGTGGGACACCCTGCGCGGCGTCCAGATCGGCGACCCGCTGATCGGCCATGTCGCGGCGGTCGTGGGGCTCGACTTCAGCACGGATGGCGAGACGCTGGTCTCGGGCGGGATCGACGGCACCGCCATCCTGTGGGCCGTCGGCCCCAGGCAGCCGGTCGAGGGCCTCCAGGTGGCGCCGAACGCAGTCCTCCAGGTCGCGTTCAATCCGGACGGGCGAACCCTCGCCGAGTCGGGGGCGCCGGTCGCGCTGGTGGACGTCGGCTCCGGTCGCACGAAGGGAACGATTCCTCCGGACGGGCGGGCGGTCCCCGTCTCGGCCCTGGCCTTCTCCCCGGACGGGAAGCTGCTGGCCACCGCCGCGGCGTCGGCGGTCGCCGTCGGAGGCGGCCCACCGGGCGGCCCGCCGCCCACCGGGCCACCCCCGAGCGGACCGCCGACCGGCGGCCCCGCGCCGAGCGGCACGGCCCCGACCGGCGGGCCGCCGGGGGCCGGCGGGGCCGGAACGTCGGTCCAGCTGTGGGACCTCGCGACGTCAACCGCCACGATCCTCGCGTCGATCCCGGGGGCCGCCCCGTCCACGTCCCTCGCATTCAGCCCGGACGGCCGTTCCCTCGCGGTTTCGACCGGGACGGTGACGATGGTCGTCGACGTCGCGACCGGCCGCCAGGTCCGGTCGATTCCCGGGTCCCGGACGGCGGCGACGCCGGTCGCGTTCGCTCCGGACGGCGGGACGCTCGCGATCGGGGGGACCTCGCTCCGACTGATCGACCTCGGATCCGGATCCGTCCGCGCCGTTCGATCCTCGGGCGGCATCACCGGCGTGTCGTTCAGCCCGGATGGCACGACGGTGGCCGGATCGACCACGACCGGCCCCGTGGTGTTGTGGGACGCCAGGACCGGGCGCACCAGGGGCACGCTCACCGGGGCGAGCGCCGCCACCACGAGCGTCGCGTTCAGCCCGGACGGCCGGACGGTGGCGGCGTCCGGCGCCGATCACACGGTTCGACTCTGGGATGCGACGACGCACCTGGAGGTCGGACCGCCGCTCCGGGCTTCGGAGTCTCCGGTGACCTCCGTGGCCTTCAGTCCGGACGGAGGGGTGCTTGCCGCGTCGAGCCTCGACGGCACGGTCGTCACCTGGCACGCGATTGCGTTCCGGTTTGATCCGAATGCCGTGCAGGCGCGGCTGTGCGGCGTCGTCGGGCGGGACCTCACGCCCGCCGAGTGGAACGAGTTCTTGCCGGGAGAGCCGTACGTTCGAACGTGCGCGGCGGTGCGTTCGGGGGCGTGAGCCTCGATGTCGGGGGGTCGCAGTAGGGTGTCCGGCGACACCGACCACCACGAAGGAGGCATGCAGATGGCGGAACGCCCCACGCACTTCGAGGTGCCCGTCGACGACCCCGACCGCGCGGAGAAGTTCTACGCGGACGCGTTCGGGTGGACGTTCAACCGGTTCGAGGGCGCGCCGCAGTACTACGGGCTCGCCACGACCGGCGAGGACGCCAAGCCCGGCATCAACGGCGCGCTCTACCAGCGCGGCGACATGAACGAGACGACGCTCACGATGAGCGTCGAGTCGATCGAGGACGCCGAGGCGAGGATCCTCGCCGCGGGCGGCACCCTGATCACGCCCAAAGCGCCGGTCCCCGGCGTCGGCTGGTTCGCGCAGTACAAGGACACCGAGGGCAACACGATCGGCACGTTCGTGGACGACCCGTCCGCGACGATGTGACCCCGGATCAGCCGCGGCCGGGCGTCCGGCTGCGGAACCTGAACGAGGACGACCTCGCGCTGTACGAGGCGATCCACTGCGACCCCGCGATGATGGAGCACCTCGGCGGGCCGCTCCCGCGCGAGGGGCTCGCCGAGAAGCTCCATCGCGATGTCGCCGCCACCGCCGCCGACGAGTACTGGGTGCTCGTGATCGTCCCCGAGCGCGAGGAACGTCCGGCCGGGACCGTCTCCGTGTGGCGGCACGAGGGCCACGGCCACCCGGTCGAGGAGATCGGGT
>DATLUW010000291.1:0-2691 GCA_035577825.1 Actinomycetota bacterium
AACGGACCCTGCGGCCGCCACCTCGGCTGGACGTCGCCCGAAGCCGACAAGGGCGTGAGTGCGGAGCAGGCGGCGAGCAGCGCGAGGGCGGCGGCGAGACGGGAGAGCCCTCTCGGCTGCCGGGTCGGCGAAGCGATGGCAGATTCCACGGGCGCGACACCCCTTCCGCTCGGTGCGATCCCACCCTCTCACACCGGCCTTGTTGATGGTCCATACGGCTGCAGGACATGTCCATCCAGGACTGCTGCCGGCGTCCCGGGTGCCGAAGCGATCGCGCCCAGCCGGTAGGATGCGGCTCCGATGGGAACCGGAACCTGCTCCGTCTGCATGCAGCCGCTGCCCGCGCTGGACACGCGGCGGTGCAGCAAGTGCCACAAGAACGTCCACCCGGGCTGCGGGAGCGGCCAGTTCCCGGTGTTCATCTGCGACAACTGCGCGAAGGCGCCGCCCTGCCCGATCTGCCTCACGCCCCTCGCCGAGGGCGAGAGCAAGGTCTGCAAGAAGTGCGGCCGTACCGTCCACGAACGTTGCGGCAAGAAGAAGCTGATCGGCGGCTTCGTCTGCAACGAAGACGCGTGACGCGCATCTGAGCGCGTTCGTTCCCCGACGACGGCTGGCGTAGCCTTCCCCCTGCCTGGAGCATCGAGCCGCATCGGGTCGGGCGGGTTCCAAACCCGCGAGCGACGTCGGGGAGGTGGCCATGTCGGTGGGGGAGGAACGGCCGGCGGTGGGTTCGAGCGAACCGCCGCAATGGGTGGGCACGGCCGTTCGACGAGGGATCTGGACCGCCATCGGCGCGATCCTGCTGACGATCGCCGCCCTGTGGTTCGCGCACCAGGCACAGAACCTCATCCGGTTCCTCATCGTGTCGCAGCTGCTGGCGTTCGCGCTCGAACCGGGCGTGATCGCGCTCCACGAGCAGCACGGGTGGCGGCGCAGCCGCGCGACCGGGGCCATCCTCGCCGCGACGCTCCTGGCGTTCCTCCTGCTGATCCTGCTGATGATCCCGGTGATGGCCAACGGCGTGAACGGGATCGTCCGGTCGGTCCCGCACTGGATCGACCAGCTCAACGCGTTCTGGCGCGACCACTTCCACTCGACGCTGGTGTCGGCCTCGGCTGAGGCCGGATCGTCCAGCGCGGCGGCGACCGTGAACGCCTACCTGAAGGAGCATGCCGGCGACCTGCTCGGGGTTGCGGGCGGCGCGGTCGGCGCAGTGTTCAACATCTTCACGATCGCGCTGTTCACGTACTACCTGACGGCCTACGGCCCGCAGGTCCGGCGCGCCCTGCTGTCGCGGATGCCGGCCGAACGGCAGGAGAAGGCGCTCTTCGCGATCGACGCGGCCATTCGGAAGATGGGCGGCTACCTCTACTCGAAGGGGTTGCTCGCGCTCATCAACTCCGCGCTGCTGCTCGTCGTCCTGCTGATCATCGGGACCCCGTACGCGCTGCCGGTGGCGCTGTTCGCGGGCATCTTCACCGCGTTCATCCCGATCGTCGGAACCTACGTCGGCGGGACGGTGCCGGTCGTGGTCACCCTGGCGTCGGTGGGGCTGGGCGGCGCGATCGTCGTGATCATCGAGATCACGGTCTACCAGGCGCTCGAGAACTACGTCATCGGTCCGAAGATCAGCCAGAAGACGATGGAGCTCAACCCGGGCATCGCGTTCGGCGCTGCGATGGCCGGCGGCGCGGTCGGCGGGTTCGTGGGAGCGTTCTTCGCGCTGCCGATCGCGGCGGTCATCCAGGCGTTCATCCACGAGTATTCGAAGCGCTACGACGTCACCGACACCGAGCTGACGAGGGTCCCCGAACCGCTTCCCCCGAAGCCGCCGCGCGAACGCCGCCTGCTCGCACGCGGCCGGAAGTCCGAGGACGTGCCCGAAGACGGGTCGCCGGCGTCGGGCCCCTGATCCATCGGCCGCATCGGGCGGAGCGGGCTACGATCGAATCCCGTGGTGGAGCGCTCGCGCGATGAGGTCGCCCGGAGGGCCGGTGTCGACCCGAGGTACGTCGACCGGTTGGTCGAGCTCGGGATCCTGCGGCCCGGAGAGGACGACGCCTTCTCACAGGGCGACGTGCGCAGGGCGCAGTGGGTGCACGGCCTCGACGTGGCCGGCGTGCCGCTCGAGGGAATGGCCACCGCCATCCGGGACGGCACGCTCTCGTTCGACTACCTGGATGCGAGCGTGTACGACCAGTTCGCCGAGGTCACCGGCACCACGTTCGGCGAGCTGAGCGAACGCACGGGCGTTCCCATGGGCCTGCTGACGGTGGTTCGCGAGGCCATCGGCTTCGCCGAGCCCGAGCCGGAGGACGTGGTGCGAGAGGACGAGCTGTCGGTCGTTGGCCTGATCGAGCTGCAGCTGTCGAACGGGATCCGGCCCGTCGCGATCGAGCGTTGGCTCCGGGTCCTGGCGGATAGCATGCGCCGGATCACCGAGACCGAGGCCGACTGGTGGGGCAGCGACGTCGAGCAGCCCTTGCTGGCACAGGGGATGTCGACGGTCGAGATGCTCGAGGCCCAGGCCGACTTCGGGTCCCGTATCGCCCCGCTCATGGAGCGGCTCCTGCTCGCCGTCTACCACGGCCAGCAGGAACACACCTGGAGCAAGCGGGCCGTCGAGGACGTCGAGGCCGCACTGGAACGGGCCGGCCTGCTGAATCGGCTCCATCGACCGCCGGCGAT
>DATLUW010000292.1:0-2292 GCA_035577825.1 Actinomycetota bacterium
GTCTGCACCCCCCGGGCCCGCCACCCGCGCAGCACGTCGCGCCCGTCGCCGTCCGGCAGCCCGAGGTCGAGGATCAGCAGATCGAACTCCCGCGAAGCCGCGCGCCCGGACGCCTCCGCGCCCGTCCCGACGCGTTCGACCGTGTAGCCGTGCGCGGCCAGCCCCTTCTGGACGAAGGACGCGATGCGGTCCTCGTCCTCGACCAGCAGCAACCTCACTTGGAGCGCCCCTTCACGGCCTTCACTGTGGCAGACGGATCCAGAACCGGGACCCGCCGCCCTGCCGCTCGTCCACGCCCGCCGACCCGCCGTGCGCCTCCGCGATGCCCCGGACGATCGCCAGGCCGAGGCCGGTGCCGTTCGATCCGTCGCCGGTCCGGAACGGCTCGAAGATCGACGGGATCGCCTCGGGAGGGATGCCGGCCCCGCGATCGCCGACGTCGATCCGCCACCATCCGGGCTCGTCGGCGACGCGGAGGTCGACCGGCCCGTTCGTGTGGTCGGCGGCGTTCTTCAGCAGGTTCAGCGCGGCCTGGGTGAGCCGCTGCCGGTCGGCCTTGACCAGGGCGCCCCGGTGCGGGCGCCGGGCCCGCAGCCGGCGGCCGAGGAGGGGTTCGGCCTTGGCGGCCACGTCCGCGGTGAACTCGTGCAGGTCCAGCTCCTCGAGCCGCAGGAACTCGGGGTCCTCCGACCGCACCAGTACGGTCATGTCGTCGACCAGCCGGCCCATGCGATCGAGCTCGTCGATCACGAGCGACGTAGTCTCACGGAGCTCCTCCTCGCTCGGCCGCGGCCCCAGGACCTCGAGGTGGCCGCGCACGATCGTGATCGGCGTCCGCAGCTCGTGCGACGCGGAGGACAGGAACAGGTTCTTCATGTTGTCGATCGAACGGAGGCGGGCGGCGACCTCGCGCGACTCCTCGAGCGCCCGCTCCGTGTGGAGCAGCCGTCCGAGCACCCACGAGAGCGACTCCCCGACCAGCACGCAGACCGGCACCACGACGGCGGCCGACCCGATGGCGTTCGACAGATCGGTGCGGGGGAAGGTCAGCAGCGGCAGCACGTACGCGACGAACGCCAGCGGAGAGAACGCGAGCGACGTCCACCGCGGGTGGCACAGCCCGATCCACACGAAGACGACCACGAAGTACACGGCGAACGAGAACGGGTCCGAGCCGCCGTAGACGTTCGTGAGGGCGATCAGGCCGAACGCCGGCGGGACCAGCCACAGCGTCCGCGAGCGGGGCCACCGATCCCACGGCGCGGCCAGCACCGCCACGCCGATCCCGACGGCACAGACCGCGAGGACGGCCAGGACGGGCTTGTTCGCGTCGACGGGGGTGAGCGGGATCGTGGCCGCGCCGAGCAGGCCCGTTCCGACGAACAGGAGGCCAGCCAGGCGGCCCTGCAGGCGCAGGCGCGCGGCCCGGCTCTCCCGGGCAAGGCTGATCATCGAGGCGCTCGCATGCCCGTCACCGGCATGTATGTGCTCGCCGCTCGGCTTGCTCAAACCCCGCCGGGGGCTGGCTACTGGCGCGCGAGATTTGGCGCGCCGCTGCGCAGCACGTACTTCTGGATCTTGCCGGTGGCCGTCTTCGGCAGCTCGGTCACGAAGCTGACCCCGCTCGGCGCCTTGAAGTGCGCGAGCCGGTCCCGGACGAACCCGATCAGCTCCTCCTCGGAGGCCTCGGCGCCCGGCCGGAGCACGACGTATGCGTGGGGGGACTCGCCCCACCGCTCGTGCGGAAGCCCGACCACCGCCACCTCCTGCACCGCCGGGTGGCGGAGCATGCAGCCCTCCACTTCGACCGAGGAGATGTTCTCCCCGCCCGAGATGATCACGTCCTTCAGCCGGTCCCGGATCTCGACGTAGCCGTCCGGATGGACGATCGCCGCGTCGCCGGAGTGGAACCAGCCGTCGCCCATCGCCCGCTCGGTGGCCTCCGGGTCGTGGTAGTAGCCGTCCATCACCACGTTCCCCCGGACCACGATCTCGCCGATCGTCTCGCCGTCCCAGGGCACCTCGTTCCCGTCCTCGTCGTGCACCGCGAGCTCCCCCGAGGTGATCAGCTCGACGCCCTGCCTCGCCTTGATCACCGCGCGGTCCGCCAGGTCGAGGTCCTCGTGTTCCGGCCGCGGCTCGCAGACCGTGATGAACGGCGCCGTCTCGGTGAGGCCGTACACCTGCGTGACCTCCCACCCGAGGTCGCCCTCCAGGCGTTCGATCGTCGCGGCGACGGGCGGGGCCCCGGCGGTGGCGACGCGAACGCCGGCCGGAACCTCGCCGCGCTCC
>DATLUW010000293.1:0-3183 GCA_035577825.1 Actinomycetota bacterium
CCGGTGGTCCGAACGACCCGGAACCCCTCCGCGCTCGCGGCGGCATATTCGAGCAGGGCCGTCTTGCCGACGCCCGGTTCGCCGTGAACCACGAGGACGCCCCCGTCCCAGCGACGGGCGCCCTCGAGCAGTCGATCGAGCACTTCGCGCTCGCGACGCCGGCCGAGGAGCCGTTCCGAGTGCACGCCCGTGGCCATCCCCATCCACCGAAGATACGCCGCTTGCCTTGGAAGCCCGAATCCTTCCCGTCGCCGCGCGTGCCCGACTACGGTCGCGGACTACGGGTTTCCGGGATTCGATCGACGCCCGCGACTGCCACGCTCGCTTTCGACCGAACGGAAGGGAGCAACCGGCATGAGCGACACAGCGGTGGTCGACCGGGTAGCCGTGGCTCGAGCGTACGTCGACGAGGTCTTCAACGGGCGCGACGCGGAGCGGGCCCGGGAGTTCTTCACCCCGGACGTAGCGTGGCACGGCGGGGCACTCGGAACGATCAACGGCGTCGACAACGTCGTCCCGGTCCTGGGCGGGTTCATCGGAGCGCTGACGGACATCCACTCCGAGGTGCAGGACGTGATCGCGAGCGACGACCTGGTCGCGCTCCGGCTCGTCGTCGACGCAACGCACAGCGGCAACCTGCTCGGAGTTCCAGCGACGGACGGCCACGTGCGGTGGGACGCCGTCGACATCTACCGGGTCACCGACGACGGCAGGATCAGCGAGCAGTGGGCCTTCGAGGACCTGGCGGCGATCCTCAGTCAGACGGGCGCGATCTCGCTGCCCTGGGCCGGCTGACCCAAAGAACCGCCGGCGCCTTCGCGCCTTTCCCGCTCGACAGGAGGACTCGATGAGCACACCTGAGACCGAAACCGCTTCCGTTGCGACCAGCCTGCCCGACTACGCGCCGGTGCCGGAGTCGGCGTTCGGCCCCGCCGTCAACGAGCAGGGGTACCACGTCGGACGCGTCGAACGAAACCTGTACTGGGTCACCGATGGCGTGTATCAGGCCGCCTTCCTCACGACGCAGGACGGTGTCGTCCTCTTCGACGCGCCCCCGAGCATCGGACACAACCTCCAGCGAGCCATCGACGAGATGGCGCAAGCCAACGGCGTGAGCAACAAGGTGACCTACCTGGTCCACACCCACCACCACGCGGACCACGGGGGCGCATCCTCGCTCTTCGGCAAGGACGTCGTGCGGATCGGCCACGAGGAAACCCGGCGGCTCCTGCTCCGGGACGACGACCCGGGCCGGCCGCCACCGGAGGAGACGTTCAGCGAGCGCCGGACCCTGGAGATCGGCGGGGAGCGGATCGAGCTCGCGTGGCACGGCCCGAACCACACGCCGGACAACAGCGTCGTCCATTTTCCGGACCACGACGCGCTGATGATGGTCGACATCGTCAATGCGGGGTGGGTGCCCGTGTTTGTCGTCAACCTGTCAGACGACATCCCCGGCTACCTGGGGATGCCGGCCACAGCGCTGACGTACCCATGGAAGACCCTGATCAGCGGCCATCTGGGCCGGCTCGGCACGCGCGAGGACGTCATCCTGCACCAGCAATACATGGCCGACCTCGAGGCCAGCGCGCGGAGCGCCCTCGACAGCGTCGATCCGACGCCCTACTTCCAGAAGGGCGGCGCGAACCTCTGGGCCAGCGTCAAGGGCTATCTCAACGCGGTCGGCGAGGCGACGGCCGCCCCGGTCATCGAGAAGTACACCGGCGTGCTCGCAGCTGCGGATGTGTTCACCCCGGACGTCGCGTTCTGGCTGATGGAGTCGATCCGCCTCAACTACGGCTACGGCTTGCCGGTGCACCCATGAACGCCGTCGAGGCCGTCGCGGCCAAGGGAGGTCGTCAGTGAGCACCGAACAGCGTGCGAACCTCGACGCGATCCTGCGGCAGGGCGCCTTTCCGGCCGACGCCAGCGTCGATGAGCAGCGGCGACAGTTCCGCGAGTTGGTTTCGGCGCAGCCGCTGCCGGCTGAAATCGCCGTGACCGCAGCCGCACTCGGCGGCGTCCCGACGGCCGAGATCACGGTCGACGGAGTCGAACCTCGCCACGTCGTCCTGTACTTCCACGGCGGGGTGTACGTGATCGGGGACGCCTTCCTCGCCGCCGAGCTTGCATCGCAGGTCGGCCGACGGACCGACGCCAAGGCCATCTCGGTCGACTACCGGCTCGCCCCTGAGCACCCGTACCCCGCGGCGGTCGACGACGCACTTACCGCCTACGAGGCGCTCCTGGCGACCGGCACGGCTCCATCAGACATTGTCTTCGTGGGAGAGTCCGCCGGCGGCGGGCTCGCCGTCGCCACCCTGGTCAACGCTCGCGATCACGGGCTGCCCCTGCCCGATGCAGCCTTCGTCATGTCCCCCTACGCCGACCTCACCCTGGCCGGGGCAACGATGGAAACCAAGCGCGAGTCCGACCCGCTGCTCAGCGCCGAGGCACTCGCTGCCCGGATCCCCGATTACGCGGCGGGCCACGATGCCGGGCTCGCCCTGATCAGCCCCATCTTCGCCGAGCTGTCCGGCCTGCCGCCATTGATGATTCAAGCCGGATCGCACGAGGTGCTCCTCGATGACGCCATCCGCCTCGCCGGGCAAGCCGCCACCGCCGACGTCGAGGTCGTCCTCGACATCACCCCCGGGGTTCCCCACGTCTTCCAGGCCTATCACCCGATCCTCGACGAAGCGGCCGCGGCGCTGGACCGAGCGGGGCGGTTCCTCTCGGCGCATCTCGCCGTCGCAGAACCCGCCTCTGCCTCGCGTAACCCGGGGATCGTGAACGGCGGGAGTTCGACATGAGCGACCCGCGTGACTGGAACGCGAAGACGATCGCGGAGTTCCGAGCGAACGAGGGCAGGGTCGGCGGGCCCTTCGAGGGCGCTCCGATCGTCCTGCTGCACCACCGTGGCCGCAGGAGCGGCCGGAAGCACGTCACCCCGGTGATGTACCTCCCGCACGACACCGAGCCGGACATCGTCTACGTCTTCGCCACCAAGGGCGGAGCACCCACCAACCCCGACTGGTACGACAACTTGACGACCGCCGGGGACGGCATCGTCGAACGCGGAACCGAGACCTACGCGGTGACCGTCCGGGAGTTGACCGGCGCCGAACGCGACCGCATCTACGCGGAGCAGGCGCGGCGCTATCCAGGTTTCGCCGAGTACGA
>DATLUW010000294.1:0-5756 GCA_035577825.1 Actinomycetota bacterium
TTCGAAGATCTCATGTCGGGCCTCATCGAGCGAGGTAGCGACGGCACCGGCGAGCACCGCCTCCTCGCCGAGCTCGGACACCAGGATGCGCGGGCGGAACGGGGAGAGCGCGTGGAGCTCGCGTTCGATGCGTTCGACCAGCAGGTCGCCGCTCCGGCCGACGCCGCCGCCGAGGATCACCGCCTCCGGGTCGAGCACCGGGGCGATCGCCGCGATGCCGAGCGCGAGGAGGCGGGCCTCGGCCTCGACCGCCCGGATCGCGCGGAGGTCGCCGCGCCGCGCCGCGGCGAAGACCTGTTCGGCCGTTTCGCCGGGCACTCCCGCCTCGTGGGCCAGCCGGACGATGCCCTCCGCGGCCGCCGCCTCCTCGAACGCCCCCCGGCGCCGCGTGGCCCGGGTCGCCGGGTCGCCGGTGCCGACCGGGAGGTAGCCGATCTCGCCGGCGGCGCCGCGGGCGCCGCGGTACAGCCGGCCGCCGAGCACGATGCCGATCCCGATCCCGGTGCCGACCGACAGGTACACGAAGTCCTCGAACGTCCGCCCGTGCCCCCTGGCCCGCTCGCCGAGCGCGGCAAGGTTCACGTCGTTCTCGACCGTCACGTTCGTACCGAGGTGCTCGCGGACCGCCTCGACGATGCCCTGGCGGCCCCACCCGGGGAGGTTGGGGGCCATCTCCATCAGGCCCCGACGCGGATCGAACACCCCGGGGCTCCCGATGGTGGCGTGGGTGACCTGGTGCCAGTCGATGCCGGCCTCGGCGGCGAGGTGGTGGGCGACGTCGCCGATCTGGCCGATGAGCGAACGGGCGCTCCGGGCCCGGGCCCGTTCGGACCGGCGCGCCACGATCTCGCCGGCGATGTCGGCGATGGCCGAGCGGACCCACCGCCGGCCGACGTCGATCCCGACCACCCACCCGGCGCTGGGGTCGAGTTGGTACAGCACGGCGCCGGGGCCCTTCCCGCCGGTCGAACGCCCGACCTCGCGGACCAGGCCGTCGGCGAGGAGCGAGGAGAGGGCGAGGGAGACGGTGGGCTTCGACAGGCCGGTGTCGCGGGCGACCTGGGCGCGGGAGAGCGGGCCCCGCTCGCGGATCAGCTCGAGGACGCTGCGCTGGTTGATCGAGCGCAGCAGCCCGGGCGTTCCCGCGGTGAGGCGCGGTCGGTGGTTCGTCGGTTCGTCTCCCCGTTCGCCCGTTCGGCTCGCGAGCCGGGCGAAAATAGTAAGGAACCCTTCCGGTTCGGCGGGACGATATGCCCCCGCCGGGCGCCGAGTCAAGCGCCGTCGTCCGCGAAGAATCGGGGGAGATCCGGGCGGTTCGCGTCGAGGATGGCGTCGAGCAGGCGGGTGGCCACGTTGTAGGAGGGGACGAGCGGATTGGTGGCGAGTCCCTTGAGCGCAGCCGCCCGGCTGCCGGAGATGGCGGCATCGACGGTCAGGCGCTCGTACGCCTTCACGTGCTCCACCAGGCCGAGGAGCTCCGGCGCGAGCGGGGCGAGCGGTTGCGGGTGGGCGCCGTCGCGGTCGATCCGTGCGGGGATCTCCACGACGTCGTCGTCGGCAAGGCTGGGGAGCGCGCCGCGGTTGCGGACGTTCACCTCTTGGACGTCGCCGGTGCCGGCGTGGAGCGATGCCATCAGCCGGACGGCGGCCTCGCTGTAGAAGGAGCCTCCCCGTTCGGACAGGCGGTCGGGCTTGCGGTCGAGCGCCGGGTCCCGGTACTGATCGAGCAGGTCCCGTTCGATCGACGCGACCTCCTCGGCGCGCGGGCGGTGGCCCTCGGCCTGCTCCTCGGCCAGGACCTCGTCGGCCGCGTAGTAGTAGCGCAGGTAGTAGGAGGGGATGGCCCCGAGCAGCCGGAGGAGGTCGCCGGGGAGCGACACTTCGTCGGCGATCTCGTCCGCGCGTCCTTCCAGCAGGTCGGGGAGCACGTCCGCGCCATCCACGCGGACCGCCCGCACCCACGTCAGATGGTTGAGCCCCACGTGTTCGAGCTCGACGCGCTCCCAGGGGACGTCGAGCAGCGCCGCCAGCCGCCGGCGCAGGGTGATCGCGACGTTGCACAGGCCGATCGCCCGGTGGCCAGCGTCGAGCAGCGCCTGCGTCACGATCCCGACCGGGTTCGTGAAGTCGACGAACCACGCCCCCGGGGCGCCGCGGTCGGCCGTTCGCTGCGCGAGGTCCAGGATCACCGGGACGGTCCGCAGCGCCTTCGCGAACCCGCCCGGCCCGGTCGTCTCCTGGCCGATGCAGCCGAACTCGAGCGGGATGGTCTCGTCGCGGAGTCGCGCGGCCTGGCCGCCGACGCGGATCTGCGCAACCACGAACGACGCGCCCTCGAGCGCCGCGTCGGGGTCGAGGGTGCGCGTCAGGCCGCCGGCCCACCCCTGGCGGGCGAGGATCCGCTCCGCGAGGCCGCCGACCACCTCGAGGCGCTCCGCGTCGACGTCGAGCAACGCCAGCTCGTCGACCGGGAGTCGGTCGGCGTGGGCCACGAACCCCTCGACGAGCTCCGGCGTGTAGGTGCTGCCCGCGCCGACCACGGCGACCTTCACGCCCATCCGCTTGTTCCCTCTTCCACGGTGGCGCCATCCTAGGGTAGAGTTCGCGCCGCGTGAAATCGTTAGGAAACCTTCCTGATCGATTCCTGGCCGAGATCGCCGGCCAGCCGGAGGTGCTCCGCCGGGCCGCCGACGGCCTTGCGTCGCAGCGGGAGGCGCTCGCGCGGCTCGCCGCCGCGCCGGGGCCGGTCGTGTTCACTGGGATGGGGGCCTCCTACGCCGCCTGCTATCCGCCGGTCACCGCGCTCGCCGGTCTCGGCGTCCAGGCCTCGATGGTCGACACGGCGGAGCTCCTGCACTTCCGCCGGGGACTGCTCGGGCCGGGTTCGATCCTGGTGCTGGTCAGCCAGTCGGGGCGGAGCGCGGAGGCGGTCCGCCTGGCGGAGGAGCTCGACCGCTCGTCCCGGCCGCTGCTCGTGACCGTGACGAACGGGACCGGCAACCCCTTGGCCGCCGCCGCCGACGTCGCGCTCGACACGCGGGCCGGCGTCGAGCAGGGCCCGTCGACCGGGAGCTTCGCGGCCTGCCTCGTCGTGCTGGCGGCCGTGGCGGAGGTGCTGGGCGGGCGCTCGGTCCGCGACGCCGTCGGGTTCGTCCGGGCGTCGACGGAAGCGGCCGCGTCGGCGGCCGGGCGGCTGCTCGCCGATCCCGAGGACGCGGCGGAGGGGCTCGCGCGGTGGTTCGACGAACGGCCGACCGTCGTGATGCTGGGGCGCGGGGGGGCCCGGGCGGCGTCGGAGGTCGGGGCGCTGGTGCTGAAGGAGGCCGCCCGGGTGCCGGCCGAGGCGCTCGAGTCGGCGCAGTTCCGGCACGGGCCGCTCGAGCTGGCCGGCCCCGGCCTCGCGGCAGCGGTCGTGGCGACCGAGCCGGCCACCCGCATGCTCGACCGATCGCTGGCGGCCGAGCTGGCCCGGGCGGGCGCATCGGTGCTGGTGATCGACGCCCCGCCGCCGGGCGAACCGGACGAGCCGGTCCCGGGCGCCGCGGCGACGATCGTGATCGGCGGGCTCGACCGGCGCCTGGCCCCGGCGGTGGCGGCCGTGCCGTTCCAGCTGCTGGCGTGGCGGATCGCGGTCGACCGGGGCCTGCGGCCCGGCATGCTCGAGATCGCCGAGAAGGTGACCACCCGTGAGTGACCTCCGGATCGCGCTGACGTTCGATGCCGAGCACCCCAGCCGGTCGGGCGCCTCGCCCGACTCGCCCGGGCGGATCCTCGACACGCTGGCCGAAGCGGACGTCCGGGCGACGTTCTTCGTCCAGGGGCGGTGGGCCACCGCGTACCCGGACCTGGCCAGACGGATCGCCGGCGACGGCCATCTGGTCGGCAACCACTCCAACTACCATGCGCCGATGACCCTGCTGGCCGCGGAGGGCGTCGCCACCGACATCCGGGAGGCCGAGCGGCGGATCGGGGACGTCCTCGGCGTCGACCCCCGGCCGTGGTTCCGGTGCCCGTTCGGCGACGGGGAGGACGATCCGGTGGTGCGTGAGACGACCGCCGGGCTGGGGTACTCCATCGTCCCGTGGGACCTGGACTCCGGCGACTGGCGGGAGGACGCCACGCCCGACCGCGTGCGGCGGACGGTGACCGACGGCGCGGCGCGGCCCGGACCGGAGCCGGTCGTCGTCCTGTTCCACACGTGGCCGGCGTCGACCGCGGCCGCGCTGCCGGGGGTGCTCGAGGACCTCGCCGCGCGCGGCGCCGAGTTCCGCACGGTCGACCAGGCGGCCGGCCGCTGATGCCCCGGCCCCCGGCCATCCTGGCCGTCGACGGCGGGAACTCGAAGACCGACGCGGTGCTGGCCGACGCCGCCGGGCGGGTGCTCGGCTCGGCCCGCCGGATCGCGCCGTCGAACGTCGGACGGTCAAACGGCTCCCTGGACGTGCTCGCGGAGGCGGTCGGCGCCGCCGCCCGGGCCGCCGGCGTGGATCCGGCGCGCGGTCCGGTCGCCCGCGCGGGGATGTTCTGCCTGGCCGGGGCGGACACGCCGTCGGACGAGCGCACGATCGCCCGCGCCCTGGGGCGGCGCGGGTGGACCCGCGAGGTCGACGTCCGCAACGACACCGCGGCCGTGCTCCGGGCCGGCACCGACCGCGGCTGGGGCGTGGGGCTCGTCTGCGGCGCCGGCATGAACTGCATCGGCGTGGGCCCGACGGGGAACACGGCGCGGTTCGCGGCACTCGGCGAGCTGTCGGGCGACCTCGCCGCGGGCGGCGAGTGGATTGGCCGCGCCGCCCTGGCCGCCGCAGTCCGCGCGCAGGACGGGCGCGGCTCCCGCACGGCGCTCGAGGTCGCCGTCCCCCGGCACTTCGGCCTCGCCCGGCCCGAGGCCGTGGCGCGGGCCATGTACCGGGAACGGATCCCATCCGACCGGCTCGTCGAGCTGCCGCCGACGGTGTTCCGCGCGGCTGCGAAGGGCGATCGGGTGGCCCGGGAGATCCTCGACCGGCTGGCGGACGAAGTGGCGGCGATGGCGACCGCGGCCATCCGGCGCGTCCGGCTGACGGCGACGGACGTCGACGTGATCCTCGGGGGGGGCGTCTTCCGTGCCGGGGACACCGCGTTCCTGGGGCGGATCCGGGCCGGAATCGCCGAGGTGGCCCCGGAGGCGAACGTCCGCACGCTCGATGTGCCCCCACTCGTGGGCGCCCTCCTGCTGGCCCTCGACGCAGCCGGCGCCTCGGCCGGAGCCCACACCCGGGCCCGGAGGTCGTTCGCCGCGGCGAACGGCACGGCGCCGAAGGAGGCCTGAGGTGGCGCGCATCGTGCTCGAGCGGATCACCAAGGAGTTCGGCGGCGGCGTGATCGCGGTCGACGACGTGTCCCTCGAGATCGCCGACGGGGAGTTCATGGTGCTGGTCGGGCCCTCGGGCTGCGGGAAGTCGACGATCCTGCGGATCATCGCCGGCCTCGAGGAGGTCACCGTCGGCGAGGTGTCGATCGGGGACCGCCAGGTCACCGACCTCCTGCCCAAGGAACGCGACGTCGCCATGGTGTTCCAGAACTACGCGCTGTACCCGCACATGACCGTCGCGGAGAACATCGGGTTCGGCCTGAGGCTCCGGCACACGCCGAAGGAAGAGCTGCAGCGCCGGGTCCTGGCGGCCGCCCGCACCCTGTCCCTCGACTCGATGCTCGACCGGAAGCCGGCCGAGCTGTCGGGCGGCCAGCGCCAGCGGGTGGCCATGGGCCGCGCG
>DATLUW010000295.1:0-3410 GCA_035577825.1 Actinomycetota bacterium
GGCTGGCCGTTCTGCGAGTCGCCGAAGACCTGGGGTGAACAGGCCGGCGGGTTCGGGTTGCCGGGGCCGACCGGATTCACGTTGGAGACCTGGTGGGCGAGCGGATCGGGGTCGTCGTCGCCGTTCGGGTCGCCGGGATAGGTCGGCTGCACGAACTCGAACGCCGCGGGCCGGCGGTCCACCGTGACGGACTGGACGGTGAGGCGCGGCCCGGCGGTGCGGTCCGCCGACGACGTCTCGAAGTCGAGCGAGAAGTCGGTCAGGCACTGGGTGGCCACGTCCGTGAGGACGACGTGGTTCCCGGGCAGGAACTTGTTCGTCGGCGCGTCGTAGACCATGAACACGTCCGTGTGGACGCTGCGGTAGCCGCCGTTGCCGACCTCCGGGTACACGCGGGCGCCGTGGCGCGACAGCGAGTGCGACCCGGAGGAGCACGCCGCCCCGTGCGCGGCGAGCGGCGAGGCGCCGGCCGGCGCCTCGATCGTCGCGGCCGCGACCAGCGCGACCGCGCCCATCACCAATGCCGAACGGACCCGTGCTCGCGTCATGGAAACCCCCATGGATGCAGACGAACGAACGCGGGGCCCACGCTAGGCGCCCCGCGTCCGAAACGGCAAACCGGCCGCTGCCGGCGGCGGTCAGGCCTCTGCCTGCTGGTCCTCCTGCGGCCACGGCGACATGAGCTGGAAGTAGTTCCCGTCCGGGTCGGCGAGCGTGGCGATCCACATGCCCTGGAGCTCGTAGGGCTCCTTCACGACGGTCGCGCCCGCGTCGCGAATGCGTTCGAACTCCGCCTGGACGTCGGGCGTCTCGAAGTTGAGGATCACCCGCTGCGGCTCGGCAGCCTGCCCCTTGACCTCGGAGTGCTCGCCGATCGAGAACCACGCGTCCCCCACCGACCAGCCGTACCAGCTGCCGTCGCGCATGCCGGGGTCGCCGAGGACGCCCGTGTAGAACTTCCCGAGCGTCTCCGGGTCCGCCGATCCGATCATCGGGCCCTGGAACTTCAGATCCGCCATCTCCGATCACTCCTTCCCGTCATACGCGCGCTGCAGCGCGGCGAGGTCGAGCTTCTTCATCCCGAGCACGGCGGCCATGACCCGCTCGTTCCGCTCGGGGTCGCCCTTCTGCATCATCCGCGTCATGTCGCCGGGCACGATCTGCCAGGAGAGGCCGTAGCGGTCCTTCAGCCAGCCGCAGGGACCCTCCTCGCCGCCCTCGGACAGGCGCTCCCAGAACCCGTCGATCTCCTCCTGCGTGTCGCAGTTCACCATCAGCGAGACCGCCTCGGTGAACGGGAAGATCGGGCCGCCGTTCAGCGATCCGTACTCCTGCCCGTCGAGCCGGAACCACACGGTGAACACCGAGCCCTCGGGCCGTCCGGCCGCCTCCGAGGCCGACGGGCCGTACCGGGACACGAGCGTGACCTCGGAGTCCTCGCGCCCCATCGCCTTGAAGATCGACACGTAGTGGTTTGCGGCCTCCTCGGCCTTCTCGTCGAACCACAGGAACGTCGTGATGCCCTGCATGGTGGGCCTCCTTCCGCCTCGCGGCGTCCTTTCACCCTACGACGATGCCGCGAGCCGAAACTCATCGATCGTGCGAAACGGGCGCCGGCCCCGCGGCAGCGGCTGTCAGCCGGCGGCCGCTGCGTCGAGGGCGTCGAGGTATCCCTGCCGCTCGGCGTCGTCGAGCCAGGCGATCGTGAACGCGTTGCGTTCGAGCTGGACGATCTCGTCCGCGCTCAGGTCGGCCGCCTCCTGGAGGGCGACCAGGTTCTCCAGGACGTAGGCCAGCATGTACGCCGGGTCGTCGGAGTTCACCGTGGCCCGGATGCCCCGGTCGAGGAGCTGCTTGATCTCGGGCGCCTTCAGCCCGCCGGCCACCCAGGAGTTCGAGATCGGGCAGTTGGTGAGGCCGATGCCGCGTTCGGCGATCTCGTTCGCGAGCGCCTCGTCGTCGAGGCAGTTCGAGCCGTGGTCGATGCGCTCGACACCGATGTCGTGGAGGCACTGGCCGATGTTCCGGATGGCTTCCACCTGGTCCACGTCACAGTGCATCGTCAGGTGCAGCCCCTCGCCGCGGGCCCGGTCGAACACCTCGGCGAACTTCACCGGCGGGTTGCCCAGCTCGTTCGAGTCGAGCCCGACACCCACGATCTCGTCGCGGTACGGCAGCGCCTGCTCGAACGTCTCCATGGCGGACTCGGCGGAATGGTCGCGCAGGAAGCACATGATGAGCTGGGTGTGGAGGCCGAGGGTGTCGGCGGCCTCCTGCCGGGCCTCGCGGAGCCCCGTGATGACGGTTGCGAAGTCCACGCCGCGCGACGTGTGGCCCTGCGGGTCGAAGAAGGTCTCCGCGTACACCACGCCCTGCGAGCTCGCTTTGCGGAAGTACGCCATGGCCAGGTCGTGGAAGTCCCGTTCGGTGCGGAGGACTCCCATGCCTTCGTAATACCCGACGAGGAACTCCGCGAGGTTGGAGAAGTTGTACGCCGCCCGCATCTCCTCGGGGGACCCGTACGGCAGCGAGAGATCGTTCCGCTTCGCGAGCTCGAACTTCAGCTCGGGCTCGAGCGTGCCCTCGATGTGCAGATGCAGCTCTGCCTTCGGGATCCGCTCGATCAACTCCTGGAGTTCGCTCATCCTGACCACTCCTTCGTGCGGCGAGGCCCGGAGTCTATGGCTCGCCCACCGGCCCGGGCGAGCCGCGGGTTCGCCTCCTCAGCCCGAACCTGGGCCGGTGAGCTGCACGTCGCCATGGGTGGTGACCACGAACACCTGCCAGGCGTACAGCGGATAGTAGCTGCGCGGCTCCTCCCGGAGCCGGTCCGCGAGGTCCAGCACGGCGTCCACGTACCGGTCGGAGTGATTGTAGGCGTACAGCGCCCGACGGCCGTCGGCCGGGGCGCCGTTCGCGCGGAGGAAGTTCGCGGCGCCGAGGATCGCGTCGTGGGGGTCGTCGATGTTGCCACCCATCCCGTACTGGTTCCACGTCGACGGCAGGAACTGCATCGGCCCTTGGGCGCCGGCCGTGCTGGCCGAGCGGGCCCGGCCGAACTTCGACTCGACGTACATCACCGCGGCCAGCACCTCCCAGGGGACGCCGAACCGCTGTTCGGCCTCGTGGAAGTCCGCGAGCAGGGCGCCGGGCGGCTCTGGCGGACCGGTCCGGAACCCGGCCGTGGAGGCGACCGGCTGCACGCCCGCGATCAAGGTCGCCATCGCCGTCACCGTGAGCCGGGCCCGCGTCCGGGCGTCCGGCGGCAGCAGCGCGAGCACCTCGTTCGTCAGGCCCGGGTCGCGCATCAGCGTCCGGTAGATGCGCTGTTCGAACAACGCCTGCAGAACCAGCGACTCGGGGGGACGACCGGCAGGCGGATGGCCGGGTTGCAACCAGTCGTCGGTCGA
>DATLUW010000296.1:0-2104 GCA_035577825.1 Actinomycetota bacterium
CACGCATCCCCAGAGGTCACGGGCGACCACAGCTACGGCGCCGGTGACCTCTGGGGATGCGTGGGAGCGTGGTACGCAGGGGCCTGGCGGACGCAGGCGGCGCGCGGCTACGCCGGGAGGGTGCAGGGGACGCTCAAGGAGCACCACTGGCTGTGGACGAAATTCGCCGCCAAGGTGTTCGACTGCGATCCCCACCTCGGATGTCCCGTGTGACGACCCGCCTACGACGCGCCTCGCCCGAACAGCACGACCGGGATGGTGCGCAGCAGGATCGACACGTCGAGTCCGAAGCTCCGTTCGCGAACGTACTGCTCATCGAGTTCGAGGGCCTGCACCATCGTCAGGTTGCTCCGCCCGCTGACCTGCCACAGACCGGTCATCCCCGGCTTGACGGCGAACCGCGAGCGGAACCTGGCCGCGTACAGGTCGACCTCGTATTGCAGCGGGGGCCGGGGCCCCACGAGTGACATGGTCCCCGACAGGACGTTGAGCAGCTGTGGGAGCTCGTCGAGGCTCGTTCGGCGGAGGAAGGTCCCGATCCGGGTGACCCGTTCATCGTTCGTCAGCTTGTACCTCGCCTGCGGGTCCCCGGGCTCAACCCCCTCCGTCAGCATGGCGGAGACGTACTCCCGGTGGACCCCGTCGTCGACGTCCTGGTACATCGAACGGAACTTCAGCATGGTGAACGGTCGGAGCCCCTGGCCCAGCCGCGAGGTGCGGTACAGGACCGGGCCGGGGCTCGTCAGGCGGACGGCGATCGCGATGAGGATCATGGGGATCGCCAGGATCAGGAGGGCGAGGGCACTCACCACGACGTCCAGGGCTCGCTTGGCCACATTCGACCACGTCGTCGAAACCCCCGTACGTTCCTTCGACCGACCTCGGCTCGCCGGGCGGGAATCGTCCTGCTCGAACGCACGGTCGATCGCCACTACGGGCCGACCCTTCGGACCGAAGCGGTCGGCTCCAACTCGTCCGGCGGCGAGAAGCGGGCCGCGCGACGACGCATGACCTGCTCGAAGACCGCGTGGCTCTCGGGAACAGGACGGATCGGCCTGGCCGGCGAGCCGTACGCGACCATGTGCCCGGGGAGGTCCTTCGTCACCACGGATCCCCCGCCGACGATCGCCCCGGGGCCGATGGTGACGTACGGCAGGATCGTCACGTTGACGCCGATCTGCGCCCCCCGGCAGATCCGGGGCCCCGCCATTGCCTGCGCCGATTCCAGGGCTCCGGGAAACAGGTCGTTCGCCACGGTGACACCAGGGGCGAGGAACACGTCCTCCTCGAGCTCGGTGAACTGCGCGACGTAGCAATTCGAATGGATCTTCACCCGGTCACCGATGGAGCACCCGTAGTCCACGACCGTGTTGCTCCAGATCGAAACGTCGTCGCCGATGGTGTTCTCCTCGCGGACGACGACGTTGTGGCCCGTCTCGAAGCGGTCGCCGATCGCGGTCCCCGAGTAGATGACGGTGCCGCTGCGGAAGCGCGCGCCGCGGCCGATCGTGAGCAGGGTGGACAGGCACCGACCGGACGGATAGCCGAGCAGGACGCCTTCGTCGGTGAACAACTCGTCCGCGAACTGCACCTCAGTCGTGGGTTCCACGCGCCCCCTCCAAAGCCCGTTCCAGTACGACGATGACTCGATCGATCTGTGACTCGGTGAGATGCGGAAACAGCGGCAGCGAGAGGATCTCGGCCGCGGAGCTCTCCGCAACCGGCAGGGCCTCCACGGCGTACTGCCGGTAGGGCTCCTGGAGGTGCATCGGCACCGGATAGTGGATCCCGGTCTCGATCTCCTCGCCGGCGAGGATCTCCCGGATGGCGTCGCGATCCTGCAGCCGAACGACCATCTGGTGGTACACGCTCTTGCACCCGGGGTCGACCTCGAGCATCCGGAGCGGCGATCCGGCCAGCCGCGACCGGTACGTCTCGACGATCTCCCGCCGACGATCGTTCCATCGGTCCAGCATCGTGAGCTTGGCCGACAGCACGCCCGCCTGGAGCGCGTCCAGCCTGCTGTTCCGTGCGACGACCGAGTGGATGTACGCGGACCCTTCCGTCCGGCCGTGGTTGGCGAGGCTCCGGACCTTCCGGGCGA
>DATLUW010000297.1:0-2844 GCA_035577825.1 Actinomycetota bacterium
CGGAATCATCGAACATGTGTTCGGTGAAAGTGAATGGCACGGACGCGTCATCTTGCGATCCCCCGCGGTGGGCGGAAACCATCCCCCGGGGCTCCCGGTGCCCGCCCGGATCCATTCCGCAGGAACGCACGAGGGGGCTCACAGCGGGCGTTCAAGCGGATCGGCCACCGTTTCGAAGGTCAGTGGGTACGCTGGATCCCGACCCGGGAGGGCAGGGGTGTTCGGCAGGAGCATCAAGATCGGTTCGGTCGGCGGGATCCCGATCACCGTCGACGCCTCCTGGTTCCTGCTCGCGGCGTTCATCGTCTACTCGCAGCTCGCGCTCTACGCCGACGCGATCGGCACCACGACCGCGATCGCCATCGGGCTGCTGACGGCGCTGCTGTTCCTCGGCTCGATCCTCGGACACGAGCTCGCGCACGCCGGCGTCGCGCGGCTCCGCAAGCTGCCGGTGACGGGGATCCGGCTGTTCGCGCTCGGCGGCTCGACCGGGATCCAGATGGAGACCACGCCGGCCGACGAGTTCTTCACCACGGTCGTCGGGCCGCTCACGAGCATCCTGATCGGGTTCGCCCTGGTCGGCGCGACCGTGTTCGACTTCTCCCCGGCCGTGCTCGACACGCTGCGGTGGGTGGGCTGGCTGAACGTGATCCTCGGCGTCGGCAACCTGGTGCCCGGGTTCCCGCTCGACGGCGGCCGGATCCTGCACGCGCTGATCTGGCAGGTCACCGGCAACGAGCGGAAGGCGAACTCCTACGCGGCCCGCTCGGGCATGGCCGTGTGGGCGATCGGCGCGGCGCTGGGCCTCTACCTGGTGGCGAACAACAGCTTCGGCTGGGGGATCTGGCTGATGCTGATCAGCGTGATGATGTTCCAGGGCGCGAAGGCGACCCTGGACCGCGAGCGCATCTTCTCGTCGCTGTCGCAGGGAACCGTCAACGACGCGATGGGCCCGCCGCCCGAGACGATTCCCGAGGACATCTCGCTGTCGGAGGCGCTCGACCGCTACCTGCGGGGCCACGAGTCCGAGACCTTCCCCGTCTCGAACGCGTTTCAGCCGGTGGCGGGCGTGCTGACGTTCGACGCCGCCGCGAGGGTCGGGAGCGAGAACCCGCTGCGGCCGGTCCGCGACGCGATGCTGCCGCCGAGCGGCGTGCTGCAGGTGGGCCTGCACGACAAGCTGGACGCGGTGGCGAGCCGGCTGGCGGCGGCGCGGCTGCCGGCCGTGGTGCTGGACGGCGGACGGATCGTCGGGCAGATCGCGCTCCCGGACATCGACCGCTGGCTGCAGGGCCGCCGCGTCCGCTGACGCGCGACTCCCCGACCTGCCAACCAGCGGCGCCGACTCCGGCGACCCGCGGGTAGGCTGCCCGCTCGTCATGGGCGAGACCCCCGAGCACATCGCGCGCAACCGCGCCCGGTGGAACGACACCGCGGACGAGTACCAGGAGCGGAACGCGCCCCAGATCACCGAGCAGATGCGCTCGGGCGACCTCGCCTGGGGCGTGTGGGGCATCCCCGAGTCCGAGCTGCACGTCCTCGGCGACGTGGACGGCCTCGACGTCCTCGAGCTCGGGTGCGGCGCCGCGCAGTGGTCGATCGCGCTCGCCCGTCGCGGCGCCCGTCCGGTGGGGCTCGACCTGTCCGACGCGCAGCTCGCGCACGCCCGCCGGCTGCGTGCGGACGCCGGCGTCGACGTCCCGCTCGTGCAGGCGAGCGCCGAACAGGTCCCGTTCGCCGACGGTTCGTTCGACGTGGTGTTCGCCGACCATGGGGCGTTCACGTTCGCGGATCCGCGCCGGACGATCCCGGAGTCGGCGCGCGTGCTGCGGTCGGGCGGGCTGCTCGCGTTCAACCGGGCCCACCCCATCCTCGAGATCGCCTGGTCGATGCAGGAGGACCACGCGACGGAGCGGCTCGTGTACGACTACTTCGACACGTTCCGGCTGGAGGATCCGGACGGGATCGTCGGGTTCACGCTGCCGTTCGGCGAATGGATCCGACTCTTCACCGAGAACGACCTAGTCGTCGAGTCGCTGATCGAACCGCGCCCGGCTCCGGGCACGAGGAGCACGTACCGCGACGAGGTCGACCTCGAGTGGTCGAGGAAGTGGCCGGCAGAGACGATCTGGCGCTGCCGCAAGCGCTGAGCGTCGGCACCCGACGGGTCACGTGTTCCACGAGTAGAACGAGTAGAACGCGGGTCGGTGCGTGAGCTGCACCAGGTTGGTTCCCTCGACGTCGCTCATCCAGAGATCGACATCGTCGAACTCGCTCGGCCCGCGGATGAACAGGAGCCACGAGCCGTCCGGCGACCACTTCGGCCCGAACGAGAACAGGCCGTCGGTCGCGGCCGACGTCACCGCGCGGAGTCCGGTCCCGTCGGGATGAACGACGAACAGGTCGCGGCTGCCCTCGTTCGGCATGTCGAACGCGATCCACTCGCCGTCGGGCGACCACACCGCGTCGAACGTGCTCGCCGGCGGCGTGATCATCTTCGGGTTCGAACCGTCCGCACCGACGACGTAGACGGCCCAGCCCCTGTCGCCGTGGATGTCGAACCCGGTCGTACCGACGAACGCCACCCGGCGGCCGTCGGGCGACCAGCTCGCCGAGCCGAGGAACGGCGTGTCGTTCCAGGCCGCACCCACGCCCGGCGGGTTGAGCCGGACCGGTGCCCCACCGTCGGCGTCGATCACGTAGAGGTCGACGGGGACGTCGGTGTCGCCATCCGGGCCGGTCCGGAAGAACAGGATCTTGGACCCGTCGGGCGAGTACGCCACGGCGATCTCGCCGACGCGGCGAGCGTTCGACGTCAGCGTGACCAGGTCGGGCTTGCCCGAT
>DATLUW010000298.1:0-3413 GCA_035577825.1 Actinomycetota bacterium
CGGACATCACCGAGCGAACCGGCTACCCGAAGGCCACCGTCCACCGGCTGACCACCCAGCTCGTCGAGTGGGGCGCCCTGCAGAAGATCGACAACTGGCTCCGGCTGGGATCGCACCTGTTCGAGGTCGGGTACATGGTTCCGCACTTCCGGCTCCTGCGTGAATCGGCCGGTCCCCTGCTCGTCGACCTGCACGCGCAGACCAGGCTGACGGTGAAGCTCGGGGTGCTCGAGACCACGGAGTGGTCCACGGACGTCATGTTCCTCGACCGGCTGGGCGGCTCAGACGTCCCGATCGAGCCGGCGCCCATCGGTGGTCGGGGTTCCGCCTTCAGCACGGCGATGGGCAAGGTCATGCTTGCCCACTCGCCGGACGAGGTGGTCGACCGGGTGCTCGGCGCGAGGCTCGATCCGGCGACCGAACACACGATCACCGAGCCGGCGGTCCTGCGCCGCCAGCTCGAGCGGATCCGGGAGGCTGGCGTCGCCTACGATCTCGAGGAGACCCGGCCGGGGGTGGTGTGCGTCGCGGCCGCCGTCTTCCCGCCGTGCCAGCAGCTCGCCGCCGTATCCGCCACGGCGCCGTCCCGCGTGAACGTGCAGCGATTCGCGGGCGCCGTCCGCGACACGGCCGGGCAGCTGACTCGCGCGCTCCGCCGGGCCCGGCCGCCGGCGGCCGTCGCCCCGCCGGGCTGACCGTTCGCCTTCGGGCATCGCGACGGTCGTGCCGTCAACGACCGGGGTCGTGCGCGGGGCCCAGCTCCCGCCGGATCCGGACGCCGTACTCCTCGAAGGACGGATGGCGGCGAGTCTCGAGGTTCCGAGGCCGTTCGAGCTCGATCGCGATGTCGTCGCGGATCTTGCCGGGCCGGGCAGACATCACGAGGACCCGGTCGGAGAGGTACACGGCTTCGGAGATGTCGTGGGTCACGAAGATCACCGTCTTCCGCGTCTCCGACCAGATGCGGAGCAGATCGTCGTTGAGCTGCTCGCGCGTCAGCGCATCGAGCGCACCGAACGGCTCGTCGAGGAGCAGGACCTCGGGGTCGTAGACCAGCGCGCGGCAGATGGCCACCCGCTGCTGCATGCCGCCGGAGAGCTCGGACGGGCGGTGGTCGGCGAAGTCCGCCAGGCCGACCATGTCGAGGAGCTCGCGGGCGCGAGCCTCACTCGCCGCGTCCGTCCGCTTCAGGACCTCGAGCGGGAGCAGGACGTTCTTGAGGTTGGACCGCCACGGGAGGAGGACTGGAGACTGGAAGACCATGCCGAAGTTCGAACGTTGCCCCGCGACGCCTCGGCCACGATATCGAACGGTTCCCTCTGAGGCCGGGACCACGCCGTACACGACCTTCAGCAGCGTGCTCTTGCCGCACCCGCTGGGGCCGACGATGCTCACGAAGGTTCCCGCATCGACGGAGAACGAGACCGGTCCGAGCGCGTTGACGACCCCGCGCTTCCCGGTGAACGTGCGTTGAACGGAATCGATTTGGAGCACCGGTGCAGCCGGCGCGTCCTCGGTCCCCTCCACCGCCATCCCCACCGGGGCGTCACTCATATCGCGGCTGCACCTTCTTGTCGAACGCCCACGGGGTGACGAAGTACTCGGCGAGGCGCACGAGGTTGAACAGCAGGATCCCGATGACGGCGAGCACCACGAGGGCGCCCACCATCTGCTCGGGCGTGAGCTGAGCCGATCCCTGCAGGATCAGGAACCCCAGACCCGCGTTCGACACGACGAACTCGCCGATCACCGCGCCGATGATCGACAGGGTGATCGCGAGCCGCGCCCCCGCCAGGATGTACGGCAGGGCCGTCGGCAGGGCGATCTTCCACAGGTACTGGAACCGACTCGCACCGAGGCCCTTGGAGAGCAGCACGAGCTCCTCGTCGACCGAACGGAGTCCCGCGACCGTGTTGATCACGATCGGGAAGAACGAGATGAGCACCGCGACCGCGATCTTCGGCGCTGAGCCGAAGCCCAGCATCAGGACCAGCAGCGGCGCGATCGCGATGATCGGTACCACCTGCGTGGTCACGAGCAGGGGAAGGAGGGTTTCCTCGAGGACCTTGAAGCGGTCGATGAGGCCCGCGAGCAGGACGCCCAGGATCACCGAGATGGCGAACGCCGACATGACCTCCCGCAGCGTGATGAGCGAGTTGTCCCAGTACAGCCGCGGGTTGTGGATGAGGTACGTCCACACGCTGGAGGGCGGCGGAAGCACGAAGCGCTCGGTGTGGCCCCACTCCGTGTAGGCCTGCCACGCGAGGATGAGCAGGGCGAGAAAGACGAACGCCTTCCACTTCGACGCCAGGCGGCGCAGCAACCCGCCGCCGGCCGACCTCGCTCCGCGCCACCTCGAGGGACGCTCAACTTCGGTGGTGTCCTCGACGCTCACGAGCCTCCCCCGGATCCGGCGTGCCGCCCGGGGATGGTCCCTCTGAAGGAGGCGGCCATCCCCGGTGCTCCGGGCATGCTAGCTACGGCTTGACCGGCGGGTTTGGCAGGTAGTCGTTCGAGTACAAGCTGTCCGGCGATGGCGGGTTGGCGACGCCGCCGCACTTCAGCGTGTCGACCGTGCTCTGCCACTTGTCGGCTGCCATGTGTCCGAGCCCGTTCGCCTGCTCGTCCGAGTCGACCAGCATGGGCGCGAGCGTGTGGATCTCGTAGTTGAAGAAGTCCTCCGACTTCAGGCTGTTCGACCCTTGGGCCAGCAGATGCGCGGCCTGGTCCGGGTTGTCGAGCTCGTACTTGAACCCCTTCACGAACGCGGCCAGGAACCGCTTGACGACGTCGGGGTTCTGGTCGAGGTAATCCGTGTTCACGAAGATGCCCTCGGAGTAGTAGTCGAGCCCGTACTGCGACCAGGGCAGCAGGTCGACCTTGTCCGCGAGGTTCCCGTAGAAGTAGCCGTACCCCTCGAGCGCGTCGACCTTCCCCGACAGCAGCGCCGGCACCTGCTCGGGGAACCCGAGGTTCACGAAGTTGATGTCATTCATCGTCAGCCCGTTCGCCTGCAGCAGGCAGGGCAGGATCGGCACCTGCGCGGAGTCCTCCGAGTCTCCGATCGTCTTGCCATTCAGGTCCTTGATGGTCTTGATTCCCGATGTCTTCAACACCACCGTGGCGGCCGGCGGCTCGCGCAGCTCCACGGCCACCATCTTCAGCGGCGCCCCGCCGGCAACGCCGTGGGACATCGAGAGCGCGTCCGCGAAGCCGAACTGCGCACGGCCGGCGCCGACCACCTTGACGGCGCTGTTGGAACCGGTCCCGGGAGCGATCGTCACGTTCAGCTTCTCGTCGTCGAAGTAGCCGAGCTCCTTGGCGACGTAGACGGGGGCGTAGAGCCCGTCCGGGGTGAAGCCGAGGAATACCGTGACGTCGGCGGGTTCCACCGGCGCAGTGGTCGCGGGGGC
>DATLUW010000299.1:0-6100 GCA_035577825.1 Actinomycetota bacterium
CTGGTTCTCGGCGCTGGCCTGGTCCTGCACCGTCTGCGCCTGCTGGCCCGTGGCGCGGGCGTTCGTGACCTCCTCGAACAGCTGGCGCTCGTGCGCCGCGTAGCCCTTCACGGTCTCCACGAGGTTGGGGATGAGGTCGTATCGGCGGCGCAGCTGGACGTCGATCTGCGACCAGGCGTTGTTCACGCGGTTCTTCGTACGGACGAGCTTGTTGAAGACGTAGATGACGTAGATCGCGAAGACGACGACCGCCGCGACGATGAGCCAGATGCCGAGCACGGACGAATCTTAGCGAACGAACTGCGGCCGGACGGGCCCCCGTCTCACTTCGCGGCGAGCGCCCCTGCGTACAGCACCTCGATCCGCCCGGCCACCCGGTCCCACGAATACGTCCGGGCGCGCTCGGTTCCGGCCTCGCGGAGGCGGTCGGCGAGGTCCGCGTCGTCGAGCACCCCGCCCAACGCGGACGCGAGCGCCACCGGGTCCGACGGCGGCACCAGCACCCCGTCGACGCCGTCGCGCACCACCTCGCGGTAGCCGGGGATGTCGCTCGCGACCACCGGCAGCCCCGCGGCCATGGCCTCCACCAGGACGATCCCGAAGCTCTCGTTGCCCCGGGCGGACCCGACGAACACCTCACTGGCCGCGTGGTACGGGGGCAGCCGATCGTGGTCGACCGTGCCGAGCATGGCGACGCGCGCCCGGACGTCCGGCGGCAGGTCGCGCACGGCGTCCCGCTCCTCGCCGTCGCCGGCCACGACCAGCACGACGTCGGGCCGGTCGGCCGCCAGCAGGCCGAACGCCTCGGCGGCGACGCGGAACCCCTTCCGCGGCTCCAGCCGGTTCACGAACAGCAGCCGCCGACCCTCGGGCAGGCCGGCCGCCGGCGACGCGTCCGCGAACGGCTCGAGGTCGACGCCGTTCGGCACGATCACCAGGCCGTCGTCGAGCCCCCGCCCGGCGAACGACGCGGCGGCCTCCGAGACCGCGATTCGGACGGCGAGCCGCCGCCACACCGGCCGCAGCGCCGGGGTGGCCAGGTCCCGGAGGCGCGACCGCGCCGCGAACGCGTGGAACGTCGCGACGACGGGCGCCTTCGATCGGAGGACTGCGGCCATCGAGACGCTCGGCGTGAACGGCTCGTGGACGTGCACGACGTCCGGCTCGAACTCCGCGATCGCCCGGCCGACCGCGCGGAGCGTCGACGGCCGCGGCGAGATCGGCGCGATCGAGCCGTTGTACGGGATGCGGAGCGGCCGACCCGCGACTCGGAGGCCGGTCTCGGCGGCGGCCGGCGGGGAGAACGCCGGGGCGACCACCAGCACGTCGTGGCCCCGCGTCCGGAGGTGCCCGGCGAGCTGGCGGACGTGCGACTGCACCCCGCCGGCCGCGTCCCAGGCGTAGGGGCAGGCCTGGACGACCCTCACGGCCCGGCGTCGTGCGCGACCGGCGGCTCGCGGAAGTCCCACGCCGGCTGGAACATGTGCCAGTCCGTCGGCTTGGCGGCGATCGCGCGCTCCCAGTCGGCGGCCAGCAGGCGCGTCAGCGCGGTGACGTCCTCCCGCATGTTCCCGGTGCGTTCGATCTCCAGGGGGGTGCTCACCCGGGTGACCCAGCCGTCGTCGGTGGTGTAGGTGGGACACGACAGCAGCGGAGCGCCCGTCGTGAGGGACAACAGCGCCGGGCCGGGCGGCAGCCGACGGATCCGGCCGAACATCTCGCACTCGACGCCTCGGCCGCCGAGATCCCGGTCTGCCACGAGCGCCACGACGTAGTTGTCGGCGAGCATCTGCACGAGCTGCATGCCGGCCGAACGATCGTCGGTCACGGGGACGATCTCCATCCCGAGGTCGCGGCGGTGCTGCAGGAACAGCTCGAACATCCGACGGGGCCGGAGCTCCTCCGCCGCGGCAACGATCTTCCAGTGCCCCGCGACCCACTTCCCGGCGGCGTCCCAATTCCCCATGTGGGGCAGTGCGACGATGCACCCCTTCCCGTCGGCGATCGCCTTGTCGATGTTCTCCCCTCCGTCTGCGAGGAACCGCCGATCCATCTCCTCCCTGCTCCACCCGCGGATCGCGAACGTCTCGTACCAGTACCGCGCGTACAGGTCGAACCCCTCCCGAACCGCGCCCTGGACCAGGTCGGACGAGGGCGGCAGCCCGAGCACCTGCGCGTAGTTCCGGGCGACCGTGGCCCGGACCTTCGGCATCAGCCGGTAGCCGAGCGCGCCGTACGCCCGGAACAGCGCCCTGGCCGGCCGCTCCGGCCACCGCATGGCCACTCGTTCCATGGAGGTGTACAGGCCGAGCGACAGCCGCTGGCCCGCCGTCAGGCGCTCGTCGGCGTCGGAACCGGGCGCGTCGGTGGTTGCCGAGGGGAGGTCGGTCACTCGCGCTCCAGCTTCGCGACCTGGCTGGCACGGACCGCGACCACCCAGGCGGACAGGGCGAGCAGCGCGATCAGCGTTCCCCGCAGCCACTCCGGGACCAGCAGCCCGAGGGCCACGAGCCCGTAGCGGAGCCCGCGCGCCAGCACGCCGTCGTCGACTGGATACCCGAGGGCGCGCCCCCGGGCCCGTTCGTACGCGGCGATGAAGCTCGTGACGAGGGCGGCCACAGCGAGGGCCGCGGACACCCCGTCGGCCGTGCGCAGGACGAGGGCGATGGCCGACAGCAGACAGCCGTCGAAAGCCCGGTCGGTGAAGGAGTCGAGGAACAGGTCGACGGGGGCCCGGTCGCGCGCGATCCGCACCGCCGTGACGACCAGCAGCGCCCCCGCGCCGGCGGCAGAGGCGCCGGCCCACCGGGGGGCGCCGGTGATGACGAGCGCCGTGCCCCCCGCGATCAGCAGCGCGGCCGCCCCGAGCATCGCCTCCGTCAGCCCGGATCCCGGGATCGAACGGTCGGCGAACCGGGCCCTCACCTGCGCGATCGCCATTTCGCGGGAGCGTACCACCGGCCATTTCGCCCCCCCGAACTCGTCGCCCGTCTGTGCGCCGGGCGAAGGAGGTGCTACAAACCAAGCAATGGCGACCGACCCCAGGATGGGCACCGTCGTCGCCGGGTACCGGATCGAGTCGTTGATCGGCCGCGGCGGCATGAGCGTGGTGTACCTCGCGCACCACGAGGGGCTGGAGCGCAAGGCCGCGCTCAAGCTCCTGGCGCCCGAACTCGCCGAGAACGACGCGTTCCGCCGGCGGTTCATCGGCGAGTCGCGCATCGCGGCCGGGCTCGACCACCCGAACGTGATCCCCGTGTACGACGCGGGCGAGGCCGACGGGCAGTTGTTCATCGCGATGCGGTTCGTGCGTGGCTCGGACCTGCGCCGCCTGCTCGACGAGCACGGACCGCTCGAACCGGCCGACGTCGTCCGCGTGATCGATCAGCTCGGGGCTGCGCTCGACGCAGCGCACGAGGAGGGGCTCGTCCACCGGGACGTGAAGCCCGCCAACGTCCTGCTGTCCCCCGCCACGCCCCCGGCGAGCGTGGGACACCTCTACCTCGCGGACTTCGGTCTCACGAAGAAATCGCTCTCCGGCTCGGGGTTCACGAAGAGCGGCCAGTTCGTCGGGACCATCGACTACGTCGCGCCGGAACAGATCCGCTCGGAGCCGGTCGACGGACGGACGGACGTGTACTCGCTGGGGTGCGTGCTCTACGAGTGTCTGACCGGCGAACCGCCGTTCGTGCGCGATACCGAGGTCGCGGTGATGTTCGCCCAGCTCAACGACCCGCCGCCGAACCCAACTGCGGTTCGCCCCGACCTTCCGGAGGCGATCGACGCCGTGGTCGCGAAGGCGATGGCCAAGTCGCCGGACGAGCGCCACGGGACGCCGGGGCAGCTGGCGACGGCCGCCCGTGACGCCCTCCGTACCGCGACGACCGTCGAGCAGGAACGAATCGCCCCCGCTCCGCCACGCCGGTCCCGGCTCCGGCCCGCCCTCGTCGGGGGTGCGGCGGCTGCGGTCGTCGCCGTGACCGTGCTCGTCGTTGCGCTCTTGGGGGGCAACCAGGGAGGCCCGGCCGCGGGCTCGACCACTCCGTCCGGCTCCTCCGCGGTGACGACCCCACCCTCGGAAGCGAGCTCGCCGGGCACCCCGCTCCTGCCGAGCGGGTTCCGGGGCGTGGCGAAGCTCGACACGAAGAAGGGAGCGCTCGCGGAGAGCTTCCCACTGGACCTCGTCCAATGTTCGTGTCCGGTGATCCCGAGGCCGATCCTGGCCGCCGAGGGGGCCCTGTGGCTCTTCAACGGCTCCGACAGCACGGCCGCCATCGAGAAGGTCGACCCAGCCACCGGCGCCGAGGACCCGGTGCAGCTCCGGAAGTCCGGGGTCCAGACGGTCTCCTTCGCTGCCGGACAGAGTTCCGTGTGGGTGCTCACATCCGCGGGCATCCTCGGGGTGGGCGATGACACGCTGTACCGGGTCGACCCCGGCTCGAACGAGGTCCTGGCCTCGATCGACATCGGCCGGCCGGGCGCGGGCGTCGCCGCCGGCGAGGAGGGCGTATGGGTCGTGACGGGGGGAGGAGATCTCCAACAGATCAACACGGGCACGAACCGTGTGAGGCGCTCGGTCCCCGGCATCCCCGAGGCGACCGGCGTCGCGCTCGCGGGCGGATTCGTCTGGGTGTCCGATGCCATCCAGGGCGTCGTGTACCGGGTGGACCCCGATTCCGAGAAGGTGGAGACCATCCGCCTGCAGGGCGGGGCCGACGGGATCGCGGCCGATGCCACAGGCGTCTGGGTGATGGACCGCGCGAGCGGCACCGTGGTGCGGATCGATCCGGCCGGAGGGGATGTCGGGCTGCCGATTCGCGTCGGGGCCGACCCCGCCTCCATCGCGGTCGGTGAAGGATTCGTGTGGGTGAGCGATCACGGGGATGGCGCTGTCTACCGAGTGGACCCCGGCCGGCTCGAATCGACCGCGATCCCCGTCGGCGACGACCCCGGTCCGGGCGGCGTCTCCGTCGGCGAGGGCGGGGTCTGGGTGACGTCGGGGTGACGCCGGACGGTCGGGACGGCGCCCGGCCGGGGGTTCCGACCGTCCACTAGAATCGCCGGACACCCTGCTCCCGAGCACAGCGGAAGGACTGCATGAAGACCTACGAACCGTCCAACATCCGCAACGTCCTCCTCCTCGGCCACGGTGGGTCGGGGAAGACCACGCTCCTCGAGGCCATGCTGTTCACGGCCGGCTCGATCACCCGGATGGGGAAGGTCGAGGACGGGAACACGGTCTCCGACCACGACCCCGAGGAGGTCCGCAAGGGCATCAGCGTCTCGCTGTCGCTCGCGCCCGTCGAGCTGAACGGCGTGAAGATCAACGTCCTCGACGCCCCCGGCTACGCCGACTTCGTCGGCGACGTCCACTCGGCGATCCGCGCGGTCGACGCCGTGATCATCGTCGTGAGCGCCGTCGACGGCGTCGAGGTGCAGACCGAGGTGGCCTGGGAGCTCGCCGCCGAGCTCGGCCTCCCCCGGGCGCTCGTCGTCAACAAGCTCGACCGCGAGCGCGCCTCGTTCGAGCGAACCCTCGACGAGCTCGTGAAGTCGTTCGGCCTCCAGGTGGCGCCGCTGCAGTTCCCCATCGGCGAGGAGCACGAGTTCCACGGGGTGGCCAACCTGCTGTCGGGGAAGGCGTTCACGTACGGCAACGACCCGAACGGGACCGAGGGCGAGTGGCCGGACGAGGTGCACGCGAAGGCCGACCCGCTGCGCGAGAAGCTCACCGAAGCGGTGGCCGAGGCCGACGACGCGCTGCTCGAGCAGTACCTCGAGACCGGCGAGCTCTCGACCGATCAGCTCGTGAAGGGCCTGCACGCCGGGTTCGTCGACGCGAAGATCGCGCCGGTGTTCGTCACGGCGGGCGCGAAGCCGGTCGGCGTCGACCTGCTGACGAAGTTCATCGCGGACGTGTTCCCGTCGCCGCAGGAACGCGGCCCGGTGACCGTCGAGGGCCCGAAGGGCACATCGGAGCGCTCGACCGACGCGAACGGGCCGCTGACCGCGCTCGTGTTCAAGACGGTGTCGGACCCGTACGTCGGGCACATCTCGATGTTCCGGGTGTTCTCGGGCCGGGTCCGTCCGGACTCCTCGG
>DATLUW010000300.1:0-2030 GCA_035577825.1 Actinomycetota bacterium
CCGGGGGCCGTGGGGATGGTCGCGCGTACCGGGCGGCCGCCCCCGAACGATTCGTCCATGCCGTTCCTCCGTTCGGTCTGACCGTTCGTGTCGTGCGTCAGTTATGCCCTACATGAGAGTTCTCTAACGTTCCGGCCGCAAATTCGGACGGATCGGGCTGAAACGAATGGGCGGGCGGCCGTCAGGCCGCCCGCCCGGGGAAGTGCCAGGCCGAACCCGTCCTACGGGGTCGGGAGGGGACCCGCCTCCGGAAGGATTCGGTGGTCACCGGTTGGGACCGCGGTGTCCGAATCCACGATGCCGCCCGACTGCACGATCACGTACCCGGGCGGTGCCGCCGGATCGGTCGCCTCCTCCTCCGCGAGGAACAGATGCGTGTCCGGGTCGAACCAGAACGTCCTCTGCGACCCGTCGATGGTGACGCGCAGCGCGACCCCGGGCCGCCCGGTCGGGTCCTGGAGATTCCCCAGGTCCTGGACGGTCGCGATCCCCTTCAGCACCCCGTACAGCGCGATCCGGAGGTCGGGAGACGAGTGCGGCGCCATCTCGCTCAGGAGATCCTCGACCGCGGACACGAGACGCCCCGTCTCGGCGGTCTGACCGGGCCCTGGCGTCACATCCGGCCGTGGGGACGCTCCCTCGTCGGAGCTCCGTTGGACGAGCTGCGGCAGCAGCTGCGCGGGGTCGGTCGAGAGGTACGACAGGTCGTCGCCGATCATCCCCTTCCCCATCTCGATGGGCCCGGTCATGGGAACGCTGTAGCCGTCTCCGCCCTGTGAGCTCACCAGCTGGCCGTGCCCCTGCGGCGACCACCAGTAGGTCGCGGTGCTCACGCCTCCGTGGTACACGATCGCGAACTTCCAGTAGTAGAACTGGCCGGCGCCGGCCGTCAGGTTCGAACCGCCGGCGCCGTTGCCGGTCGTAGCCGGACCGCTCGAAGCCGGCACGGTCGTGGACGCGGGGCCGGCCGATGCCGGTCCGCCCGTCCCGCCCTGGCCGCTCGTGGCCGGCCCCGTCGCCCCCTTGGTGCCGAAGCCGCCCGGCCCCGTCGCCGAACCGCGGTGGTTCAGCACCACCAGGCCGCCGGCGATCAGGCCGCCGGTCACGGCCAGCGCGACGGCCGCCGAGAGGACCCGCCCGATCCGCGCCCGGCGTTCGCGCAGCTCGGTGAAGCGAGTCATCGCATCGTCCGGGGACGGCGCCTCGCGGCGCGCCCGGGTCATCTGTTCCCGCAGGTCACCCATCGTTCGCTCCCGTTCCGCTCGCAGGTCGGAGCGCCGCGCTGGCCCGGGCGAGCAGCACCCGGACTGTCGACGCCGCGATCCCCATGGCCAGGCCCGCCTCCTCGGAGGTCAGGTCGAGCCCTTCGGTCAGGACGAACGCGGCACGCTGACGCGACGGCAGCCCCGCGAGCGCCCGCACCACGGCGTCGCGGTCGTCGGCCGCCGGCACGCCGCCCCCGGTGGGGGCGTCGGCGTCGTGCACCCGCCGACCCAGCCGGCGAAGCGCCACCGCGGCCCGTCGCCGGCGGCTGCGCCAGACGTTCATCGCCGTGCGGTACAGGTAGCCGTCGGGCCGCTCCATGGCCGCGACCCGATCCCACCGCTGCCACACACGCAGGAACGCCTCCTGGGCGATCTCCTCCGCGTCGGCGGCGTCCCGCGCGAGCAGGCGGAAGCACGCGAACACGTCCGCGTGGTTCGCCCGGAAGAACGCCTCGAACTCCGCCGTCGCGCCGCCGACCGGCGGGGCGAGCGCCCCGACCCGTTCGACTCCGATCCGCGTTGCCGTGTCGTCCATGACCCAAGAACGCTCCTGCGAGCCCCAGCGCTTACCCGACCGATAGCATCTCGGACGATGCCAGTCTCCGCTGTGGACCGGCTCCGCACCGAGCTGCTCGCGCTCTACGGCCCCGGCGAGCGGACGGCCATCGACCGCATCGTGGAACGGGTTCGCCGGCGCGCCACCCGGGAGCCCGAGGCTCGGGGGCGTGCGTGGAGCGAGCGGGACATCGTGCTGATCACGTACGG
>DATLUW010000301.1:0-2021 GCA_035577825.1 Actinomycetota bacterium
CGTCCGCGCCTGGCACGACGCCGCCGTCGCAGCCGGCGAGCTGGTCCGGTCCTCCGAGGGGGCGGCGTTCGCCCGGGGGGCCGGGCTCCCCGGCCGCGTGTGGGACCGCGGAGAGCCGGTGTGGCTGCCCGATTTCGGCTCGGACCCCTCGCTCCCCCGCGCGCAGGTCGCCCGGGCGGCGGGGATGCACGGGGCGATGGCGTTCCCGATCCGGTTCGGCCGCCACGTGCTCGGCGTCCTCGAGTTCTTCTCCCGCGAGATGGCGGAGCCCGACGCGGAGCTGCTCACGACCGTCGGGGCGATCGGGACCCTGATCGGGCAGTTCATCGAACGAACCGAGGCCGAGGACGAGCTGAAGCAGCTCCTTCGCGACGCGGAGGCCCGGTACCGGACGCTCGTCGAGAGCACCCCGGTCGTTTCGTACACGAACGCCATCGGCGACCCCAGCGTGTGCCGCTACATCTCCCCCCAGATCGAACAGCTCACCGGCTACACGCCGGAGGAGTGGATGGCCGAGCCGGAGATCTGGCAGCGCCTGGTCCATCCGGAGGACCGCGAGGCGGAGATCGCCAAGGACGCGGAGCACAACGTGACCCGCGAGCCCTACGGCTCCGAGTACCGGCTCGTCGGCCGCGACGGCCGGGTGGTGTGGGTCCGGGACGAGGCCGTGATCCAGTCCGGCGAGGCCGGCGAGCCGGACCTGTGGCAGGGCGTGATGGTCGACGTGACCGAGCGGAAGCTCACCGAGCTGCAGCTGCGGGCCCGCGCGCTCCAGCAGGAGGCGGTGGCCGATCTCGGGCGGCTGGCGCTGACCGGCCCCGACGTGCCCACCCTCATCGAACGCGCGATGGACACCGTGTGCGACACGCTCGGCGTTCGCCACTGCGAGCTGCTCGAGCTCCGGGAGGGCGGCGAGTTCGTCCTGCGGGCCGGGCGCGGGTGGGGCGACGTGCAGCCCGGGACCGTGGTGGCGTCCGGCTGGGACGGGCTGCCCGGGTTCACGCTTTCCAGGAACGAGCCGGTGGTGGTGGAGGACCTCGCGTCCGACGACCGGTTCACGCAGAAGGACTGGCTCGGGAGGCACGGCGTCGTGAGCGGCATCAGCGTGCTGGTCCGGGGGCCGCTCGAGTCCTGGGGCGTGCTCGCCGCGCTGTCCACCGAGCCCCGGGAGTTCCCCGCCGACGACGTGTACTTCCTGCGTGCCGTCGCGAACGTCATCGCGCTCGTGTTCCAGCGGGCCCGGGTCGACGACCAGCGGGAGGCCCTGCTGGCGAGCGAACAGGTGGCGCTGGCCGACTCCGACCGGGCCAGGGAGCGGCTGCGGTTCCTGGCGGAGGCCAGCTCGATCCTGTCGTCGTCGCTCGACTACGAGGCCACGCTCTCACGCCTGGCCCACCTCGCGGTACCGGAGATGTCGGACTGGTGCATCGTCTACCGGCTCACCGACTCCGGGGAGATGCGCCGCCTCACGATCGCACACGCGGACCCCGGCGGCCACGCGGCCGCCGAGGAGCTCCAGGCCGGCATCCGGCTGAACCCGGAGGCCGACGCCGGCGTGCCGAAGGTCATCCGGACCGGTCAGCCGATCCTGCACCCCGACGCCGACGCCGCCCTCATCGCGTCCGACTCCTCGGACCCCGCCGCAGCCGAGCGGATCGGCCGCGACCTCGGCATCCGGTCGTGGATGTGCGTCCCGCTGAACGCCCGGGGCCGGACGATCGGCGCGATCTCATTCCTGTCGGCGGAGTCGGGGCGGCGATTCGGCGACGAGGATCTCGCCCAGGCCATGGAGCTCGCCCGGCACGCGGCGCTCGCCGTCGACAACGCGCAGCTGTACGAGGCCGAGCTCGAGGCCCGCCGGGCCACCGAGCGCGCCGCACAGCGGACCGCGCTGCTGCAGGCCGTGACCGCGGCGCTGTCGGAGGCGCTCGGGCCGACCGAGGTGGCCGAGATCGTGGTCGACCGGTGCTTGGCCGCCATGGGGGCGCGGGCCGGCGTGGTGGCCATGCTCACGCCGGACC
>DATLUW010000302.1:0-4695 GCA_035577825.1 Actinomycetota bacterium
GGGCCGAGTAGGAGACGTTCCCGTAGGCGAGACACCGCCCCTTCCGCCAGAACACGTTGCCGGGCATGGCCTCGACCACGTTCAGCAGCTCCCATGCCAGCCGGGACTTGCCGA
The DNA here is from genome assembly GCA_035577825.1 of Actinomycetota bacterium. GTDB lineage: Bacteria > Actinomycetota > UBA4738 > UBA4738 > JACQTL01 > DATBHM01. The sequence goes on from DATLUW010000302.1 coordinate 115, forward strand.
CGCCCGCGTTCCCCAGCACGGTGACGAGCGCGGGCCGGCCCTCCTGTTCGACCCGTTGAAGCGTCTGCGTCAGCACCGCGAGCTCCTCGTCGCGGCCGACCAGGCGGGCCTCGAGACCGAGCGGAGCGCGTTCGCCGCGGCGGCGGGCCTTGACGCGGAGGGCCTCCCAGGCGGGCACGGGCTCCGCCTTGCCCTTCAGCGACAGCGGCTCGAGCTCGCGGTAGTCGATGACGTCCTTGGTCGCGGCCCGCACGACCGGCCCGACGACCACCCGGCCCGGGTCGGCGGCGGACTGCAGCCGGCTGGCAGTGTTGACCGCGTCGCCCGTAAGCATCCGGTCCCGCGGGCCCGTCGCGCGATCCAGGTCGACGAGGACCTCCCCGGCCTCCACGCCGACGCGCATCGCGAGCGTCGGCCGGCCCTCGGCCGCGAAGCCCCGGTTCAGCTCGGAGAGCACGGCCTGCAGCTCGAGCGCCGCTCGCACCGCGCGCTCGGGGTCGTCCTCGTGCGACTGCGGCACGCCGAATACCGCCAGCACGGCGTCGCCCATGAACTTTTCGAGCAGCCCGCCGTAGCGTTCGATCTCCACGGCCAGCCGGTCGAACACCCGCCCGACCAGCGACTGGACGACCTCGGGGTCCTCCCGCTCGGCGAACGCGGTCGAGCCGACCAGGTCGGCGAACAGCGCCGTGGCGAACTTCCGCTCACGCCTCGCGGGCGTCGCGGCCCCGTCCGCGAGCGCCGTCCCGCACGACGAGCAGAACCGCGCGCCGTCGAGGTTCTCGAACCCACAGTTCGGACACGTGGCCGGCACGGTCGAATCATAGGAACCGGCGGGGACGCGGGGACGGGGCGGCCGAGCGAAGCCCGGCCGCCCCGCGTGTTACCTCGAGGCGCTGCGCTGTCAGCGCAGCGCCGGCTCCGGCTCGCCCACCTCCAGCGGAGTCGCCGCTGCCGACGTGCCGCCGGCCGACCGCTCGCGCGAGATGTCGAACAGGATCAGCGCCAGGTTCGCCCCGGCCGCCGAGCCCGCGATCGCGGTGAACACCGCCAGCGGCATGGCCACCGCCACGACGCCGAGCCAACCGCCGGCCAGCGCGCCCGCCGCCACCAGCCAGAACCCGGCGTGCACGGTTCGCCCGGGCATGTCCCGCCGGGCCCATCCGGCGAACACCCCGAACCAGACCGGCACGCCGATGGCTGCCACGGTGAAGATCCGGTCGGTGATCGGGAGCCCCGGCCAGAGCGTCATGACGAGCACGATGCCGAGGGACCACCCGCCGAGCCCGAACAGCACCGGCCCCAGCGTCCGGACCCAGGCCCCGCCGCGGCCGCGGAACCCGCCGCGCCGGTACTTCAGCCCGACCAGCAGCAGCCCGACGACCGCCAGCGCCGCGAGCCCCACGATCGACCCGAGCACGATCTTCGCGAGCATGCCCTGGCTCGGCCCGCGGCCGAACTCGATCGACTGGTGCACGTACCCCGACGTGTCGACTGCACCGCTGTCGAAGAACCCGCTCACGAGGTGCGTCCCCGCGTCCTGCTGCTGGTACCAGAAGTCCGTGGTGTGGCCGAAGTTCGGCAGCACCACCTGATGGCCGTTCGCGAGCGCCGGGAGCAGCTCGTCGGTGGCGAAGTTCGCCGGGGTGGCGAAGTCGAGCGTGCCGCCGATCAGCAGCGTCGGGACGCTCGAGGGCTGGACGTGGGCGTACCCCTCGTCGCCCGGCCCGGCCGGCCACGCGTCCGCCAGTCCACCGTCCGCCCACATGAACTCGGAGCCGGCGTTCCCCAGGATCGACCCCGGGTGGCCCTGCGCGAAGTACGCACCGGCCGCCGACGCGTCCTCCTGGGCCGTCGCGGCCGCCTCGCCCCAGACCCGGGTCGGGAAGATGAGCCGCCCCATGAGCGACTGCAGCCAGAAGCCGCTCGGGTCGCCGTTCGCCGCGGCGAGCCACGCGCCGATCGTCTGCGGCGCCGAGATCGGCGAGGCCTGCGACGCGTCCATCAGGCCGAAGAACGAACCGATGCGAACGATCCCCGGCGAGATCGGAAACACGAACCAGTGGTCCGGGATCTGCGCGGCCTCGGCCCGCATCGTCCCGGCGAGGTCCGCCGTCCGCGAGCGGCACGTCGCGTCCTGCGCGCACAGCTCCGAGTAGCGCTCGATCTGCGCGTCGGTCGTCACCGGATCCCACAGGTAGTGCCCCGGCGGGTTGACCCCGACCATCACCGATCGGTCGATGCTCGCGGGGTGCCGCCAGGCGAAGACCATCGCGGTTCGCGTTCCGGCGCTCTCGGACAGCAGGTCGACCTTCGCGTACCCGAGGGCCCTCCTCGCGTCCTCGAAGTCGTCCGTGCGCTGCCCGAGCGTGTAGCCGGCGAGGTCGACGCCGTCGCCCCGCAGCCGTGACGCGCACTCGCGGAACGCCCCGGCCACCGCCCGGAACGACGACGCCGCGAGGAAGTCCTCCGAGTGCGACATCGCGGAGGTGACCTCCGGGCAGTCCAGCTGCGACGATCCATCCACGCCTCGGTAGCCGACCAGGACGACGTCGTGCCGCCCGACGAACCGGCTGGCCTGGGGGAAGGTCATGTTCGTGATCCCGGGGCCGCCCTCCATCCGGAAGATCGGGTCGCCGGGATGCGGCGACTTCGCGTGGATCCGCACCACCGGCAGCGCGATCAGCCGGGACGCGGGATCCGCGCGGTTCTCCTTCACGACCAGCGTGCCGCAGTCGGCCGGCAGCGCCCCGGCCTCCGTCGGATATGTGCACGTGTGCGTGGTCAGCTGCCCGGCCCTCGCCCCCGCGGGAACGCTCACCCGGTCGTCGCCCGAGTCGAACCGCAGGATGACGAGGCCCACGAGCACCACGCCGATCACCGCGAGCGCCACGATCCGCGCCGCGGTGGCGATGCGCCGAGCCCTCATCTCGAACCTCCTCCATTGCCGCCGGGATCCCGTCGATCCCGCCGGTCACGACGCTAGGGAGGGCGGTCGCCGCCGACGTCGGCCGCGGGCCCGATTTCGGTTCGTCCGCGGGGACGATTCGCATCTCCTCCTCAGGGATGACGTCTCCGGGCCGGGGGCTGGAGTACCTTCCGGGCATGCAGCGGCTCGGTGTGCTCGCCCGTCGGTACGGGTTCGACGCGCTGATCGTCCTCGCGTCGATCGAGAGCCTGGTCGAGGTCGCCTTGGGCCACGACAAGCCGGGGTTCCCGGACACGGCCGTGTGGGCGGCGGCGCTCATCGTGGGGCTCGTGCCGCTGCCGCTCCTGCTGCACCGGCGGTTCCCGTTCGGCGCGCCGGCGACGATGCTGCTGGTCGTCGCCGCTCTGTCGTTCGTGGACGGGCGGCTCGTGGTGTTCAGCATCGGGACGTTCGGTGCGGGGATGGCGGCGGCGTTCCTGCTGGGGAACCTCGAGGACCCCGTCCGGGCGCGGATCGGCCTGGTCATGACCGTCGCCGCGATCGTCATCGTCGTGAACAACGACCCCGAGCACGACGTGGGCCAGCTCGTCTTCATCCCGGTGCTGTTCGGGATCGTGTGGCTGGCCGGCTACGCGATGCGTGAGCGCGTCGTGCGCGCCGACGTGGCCGAGCAGCGCGCCGAGCTCGCCGAGCGCGAACGCGAGGCCGAGGCGCTCCGGGCCGTCGTCGAGGAACGAACCCGCATCGCCCGCGAGCTCCACGACGTCGTCGGCCACAGCGTGAGCGTGATGACCGTGCAGACCTCGGCCGTGCGGCGGCGCCTCACGCCGGAGCAGGAAGCGGAACGGAACGCGCTGCTCACCGTGGAGCAGACCGGGCGGGAGGCGCTCGCCGAGATGCGCCGGGTGGTGGGCGCGCTACGCGACCCGGATGACGCGCCGGCGCTGGCGCCGCAGCCGAGCCTCACGCGCGTCGACGTGCTGGTCGCGCAGGCGAACGAGACCGGGCTGCCGGTCGACCTGACGATCGAGGGCAACCCCGTGCCGCTGCCGGCCGGGGTCGACCTCGCCGCGTACCGCGTCGTCCAGGAAGGCCTCACGAACGCCATCAGGCACGCCGAGGCGCAGCACGCGGAGGTTCGCGTTCGTTACGTCGACGGCCACGTCGAGGTCGAGGTGACGGACGACGGGCGGGGGGCGCCATCGGTTCGCGACGCCCCTGCGACCGGCGGGCACGGCCTGGTCGGCATGCGCGAGCGAGTGTCGATCTACGGCGGCGAGCTCGAGGCCGGGCCGCGCCTCGGCGGCGGATTCCGCTTGCGGGCGCGTCTTCCGCTGTCGGTGCCGTCGTGACGCTCGGCGTGCTGATCGCCGACGACCAGGCGCTCATGCGGGCGGGGTTCCGCATGATCCTCGAGGCCGAACCCGACATGCGGGTCGTCGGCGAGGCCGCGGACGGTCGCGCTGCCGTGGCGGCGGCGCGGGAGCTGCGACCCGACGTCGTCCTCATGGACGTCCGGATGCCCGAGATGGACGGCATCGAGGCCACCCGCCGGCTGCTCGCCGAGGACGCCGGCCCGACCAGGGTCGTGATGCTCACGACGTTCGACATGGACGAGTACGTGTACGAGGCGCTCCGGGCGGGCGCGAGCG
>DATLUW010000303.1:0-4579 GCA_035577825.1 Actinomycetota bacterium
AGCCGTCGATCTCCGGGGTCGATCGCACGTCTCCCGGGATTGCGAAGCCCGGGACATCGGCGTCGACCGCCGCTGCCGCCGCCTGGTCGGCACGCCGTGGATCGAGATCGACGACGGCGACGGCGCTGCCCGCGGCGATGAAGGCTTGCGTGATCGCTCGGCCGATGCCCTCACCGCCGCCGCCGACGATCAGCGACCGCCTTCCCTCCAGGACCGGCTCCACCTCATCAATCGTAGACCGGAGAGAGGAGGCACCGGATGGCGACGTTCGTCCTGATCCACGGAGCGGGGGACGTCGGATGGTACTGGCACCTCGTCGAGGCCGAGCTCCGGGCTCGAGGCCACGACACCGTCGCGCCCGACCTTCCGTGCGACGACGACGCTGCCGGGCTCGCCGAGTACGCGGATGCGGCGGTGGAGGCCATCGACGACCGGAGGGATCTCGTGGTCGTGGCGCAGTCCGCCGGAGGCTTCACGGCGCCGCTCGTCTGCGAGCGCGTGCGTGCGCGGCTGCTCGTCCTCGTCGCGCCGATGATCCCCGCCCCCGGCGAGTCGCCCGCCGACTACTGGACGAACACGAGATACGAAGACGAGGATCGCGTTCGATACGAGGACACGATCGCGCTGTTCTACCAGGACGTGGATCCGGCGCTGGCGTCCGAGGCGCTCCGGCGGAGCCGGAACCAATCCGAAGCCCGGATGGGGGAGCCCTGGCCGCTCGCGGCATGGCCCGACGTCCCGACCCGGGTTCTGCTCTGCCGGGACGACCATCTGTTCCCGCCGGCGTTCATTCGCCGGGTCGCCGAGGAACGCCTCGGCATCACACCCGACGAGATCGACGGCGGTCACACGCCCGCGTTGAGCCGGCCGAGGGAGCTGGCCGATCGCCTCGAAGCGTTCGCCGCCGACGAGGGTCTCGGCGCGAGCTGAGTCCGGCCTACGCGAAGCCCCGGGGGATCAGTCCCAGCCGGCGGGCGTCGCGCTCGAGCTCGTCGCGGAAGTCGGGATGGGCGATCGAGATCATCGCCCTCGCGCGGTCGGGGACCGAGCGGCCTTTCAGGTTGACGATCCCGTACTCGGTGACCACATACATCATGTCGGCGCGGGTGGTGGTGACGATGTTGCCCGGCGTGAGGTCGACCACGATGCGGCTGTCGCGGACGCCGTGGCGTTCGTACGTGGACGACATGCACATGAACGACTTGCCGCCGCTCGACGCGTAGGCGCCCCGCACGAACTGCGACTGCCCGCCCGTGCCGCTGATATGGCGATGGCCGGCGGACTCGCTCGCCGCCTGGCCCTGCAGGTCCATCTGCGTCGTGTTGTTGATCGCGACCACGCGTTCGTTCCGCATCACGACGTGCGGCAGATTGACGTGGTCGACGGCGACGCAGAAGAAGTCCGGATTGCGGTCGGCCGTCTCGTACAGGGACCGGCTCCCCATCCCGAAGGCGCAGACGACCTTCCCGGGGAAGATCGTCTTCCGGGCGCCCGTGACGATGCCGGCCCGGTAGAGGTCGATGATGCCGTCGGTGAGCATCTCTGTGTGGACCCCGAGGTCGCGGACGCCGCTGTCGAGCAACAGCGAGCACACCGCATTGGGCATGCCTCCGATGCCGATCTGGAGGCAGCTGCCGTCCTCGATCTCGGCCGCGATCAGCGTGGCCACGGCGCGGTCGACGTCGGTGGGTGACGGGTTCGGGATCTCGGGGGCGCCGCCGGGGTCGCCCGCGATCACGTAGTCGACCTCGCTCTCGTGGACGGCGTTCTCGAGGCCGTCCACGTGGGGCAGTCCAGCGGACTCCTCGACCACCACGACCTTGGCCCGCTCGACGATCGCGCGGTGCCAGAGCGTGGCGAGGCTGAAGTTGTAGAACCCGTGTTCGTCCTTCGCGCACGTCTTGATCACCGCGATGTCGGGCGGCTCGATGAAGCGCCGGTAATAGTCGGGAATCTCCCCCAGGTTGCAAGGAACGTAGTTCGCGAGGCCGGCATCGCCCTTCATGCGGTCGTAGCCCGTGAAGTGCCAGTTGAACCAGTGGAAGTGGTCGCGGCCGGGATCGGCTTCGAGGACGGCGCGCGGACGCAGCGTCAGACAGGCCCGGATGTTGACGTTCTCGAGCTCGTCGATGCGCCGCGCGAGCGCCGCGTCGAACATGTCTGGCTGGCCGATGCCGCTCCCGTACTCGACCCAGTCGCCCGAGCGGACGAGCGCCGCGGCGTCAGCCGCGGAGATGCGTTGCGTCCGCGAGCCCCGCGACCGTGTCGCGGGTCGAACCAAGACTTCGGCGGCCATCGGACCCTCACCCCCGTCGGTGCGGGCAGGAAGGGAGCGTAGTGACGACGGCTTCACCCGCCCCGTGGCGGAAGCCCGTGAGCGGGGGGGACAGATGGTCCCGTGTGCGTGCACGCGGCAGCGGGCTCGGCCGTGTGGGAGCGCGCCGGGGAGGACTCGAACCTCCGACCCGCTGCTGAGAAGGAATCGCCGTCTGAACGACGGACTTACCAGCGAAGACGCTGTTTGCGCCCGAGCGATGGACGTCCAGTTATCGGGTCGGTTGAGATCGGCCAAAGGAGGTCTTGGCCCTGGCCGAGAGACCTGGGTGGCCGATCCTGCAGAATCCTGGTGGTCCGTGATCATTCCGTGGACCCCAGACTCTCCTCGTGACCCGTGTCGCCACCTTGAGAGTGTGCGGAGATCCAACTTCGAGGACCAGCGGATTCATCTTGAGGCGTACTACCCGTAGTTTCGTCTCGCAAGGGTACGTAGCCGCTCGCCGGTGCCACGCATCCTTCGACCGTCAGTGGACCGTCAGCCTGCCCGGGTTCGTGCCCCCCTTCCATACTGGCGTAGCGCACGGGGTGCCAAGCCGGACTCTCGATGGCACGTCCTTGGTTACGCGGGCAGCGTGGTGGAGCGAAGGATGGCCAGGGGTCTGGCTGACCAGGCTCCGGGTATGTGGACCCCTGACGCCTGCCCTGAACTCGTACCACGTGCCGGGTCCAGCGGGCTTGACCACTGCATCGACGGTCACGTCCGCTCCAACCGAACGGCAGGTTCCAGGGCGCTCGATGGACAACTTGGCCAAGCGCCCGGACACGTGAGTCACCCGGCCCGGCAGCGTGTCGAACGACCGCATCGGAAGCCCATGGATGCGCCATACCGCGACGAACCCGCGCGGGCGCAGTCGAGTCACCGCGAGTCCGCACTCGGTGACCGCTTCCCGAACCGATGACGGGCGAGCAAACCAAACGAAGTCCTCGGCCACCGCTGATGCTAGGTCTCTCATAGCATTCTTACTGAATTACCCTCAAGTAAGTCCACGCCCTACCCGATTCTTAGTAGCACGGGGGGAGGACCTACTCCTTTCGTTCCCCGGGTCCCAATGGCCCGGTGGCTGCCTGGCTTTCCGCAGTTGCTCGACTCGCATGTTGTCACTGAGAGGTGGCCATGACGGGTTGTCCCTACTGCTCTGAGGAGACACAGACCGACGCTCGCAATTGTCGTTGATGCGACGAGGGGCTCGTCTCCGAGAAGGCCTCGTAGCGGCCACTCCGCACAAGACGACAAAGAAAGGCAAAGGAATGAAGAGAACCATCATGACCCTGATCCTCGCGCTCATGGCGCTGATGGTGGTAGGGGAGGCACTCCCGGCGTCGGCAGCAGTCGTGAAGCCGAAGGCGGCCGTCTACGACAGCATCCCGAAGAATCTGCCCGGTAATGTGCCGAGCGTGGGGTTCCAGGCGAACCAGACCACTGAGTTTGGGGATGCCGTCAGTTTCGCACCCGGTACGACGGACAAGTTGAAGCAAGTCACCGTGGTGATGAACAGTTTCGCCTGTGAGCATGGCACGTGGAACGGTGGCGACTGCGTGACCACACCGGGGGCGACGTTCCCCGTGCAGGTCACACTGCGCCTGTACCCCTACATCCCGGGTGCTCCGGCCACGGCAGGTCCGGTCTTCGCGAGCAGCACGAAACTGTTCCGCATCGCGTACCGGCCGTCGGCCGACCCGGACCTCTGCCTGAACCAGGCGCAGTTCGCTTCTCCCGATGGGCACTGCTACAACGGGAAGACCCGGCGGATCAGTTTCTACTTCGCCGACGGCCTGACGCTTCCCAACCAGTTGGTCTACGGAGTCTCCTTCGACACAAGCGGCTACGGGCTGCACCCGAAGGGGTACGACAACCCGTGCAACGCGACGAACGCAGGATGCCCCTGGGACTCGCTGAACATGGCGGCTGGGGCTACGGCTCCGAAGTTGGGTACTGACCTGCTTCCTGACGGTACGTTCTTCGACTCTTCGTGGAGCGGCGCCTACTGTGACAACGGTGCCGCAGGAACGGGCTCGTACCGCCTGGACGACGGGTGCTGGGCTGGCTTCAACCCGCTGGTCCGGTTCAAGGTCTTCCTCGGCTAGTCCAGCCGGGCATGCTACAGGAACGGAAAGAGTTGGGCAAACGAGCCCGGCTCTTTCCGTCCCGGCTGCTGGCTGGGAGAGCCCTCACGACCGCCAATGGGAGACGGCAGGAGCCCAGCGACGACCTCGTCCACCAATGATGCCCACTGCTCAAGAA
>DATLUW010000304.1:0-2763 GCA_035577825.1 Actinomycetota bacterium
CGAACGGGAACGTGGTCGCGCACGTCACGGTGGGGGACACCCCCCATGGACTGGCCGCCGGCACCGATTCCATCTGGGTCGCCAACGCGAGCGGGACCGTGAGCCGGATCGATCCGACGAACAACACCAAGGCCGCCGAGATCCCGGTCCCGGGGGAGGCGTTCCAGGTCGCCGAGGCGTCGGGGTTCGTCTGGGTCACGAACGGCATCGACACGGTGTTCCAGATCGATCCTTCGAAGGACAAGTTCATTCACAAGGTCAACGTGGACGGCGGGTCGTTCGATGTGATCGGGGGGTTCGGCTCGGTCTGGCTGACGCGGGCGGGGGGCAACACCCTCGCCCGCATCGACCCCGGAACGGCCAAGGTGGCGGCCAGCGTGGACGTGGGGTCCAGCCCCCGCCTGATCGCGGTCGGACCGGAGGGCCTGTGGGTCGCGAGCGGCGACACCAAGCAGGTCTTCCTGGTTCACCCGTAGCGGGTTCGAGTTTCGTCAGGCTTCGTCGACGGAGTCGGGCTCGTCCTCAGGTGGACCGAGGACGTCGTCCACAGCCAGTTCGAACTCCGGCAACCGCTCGGTACGCCTCGCCGCCATGCCGGTCGGCATACGCGAGCATGGTGGCCCCGATCCGCAGTACGGCCCGCTGATGGCGGGTCGAAGGGGCGGCCGTCACGATGAGTTCCCCGTCGATGATCTCCCGGCGAAGGCGGTCCTCCGGGAATGTCTCCAGATCGTCGTACGTGTACCGGGTCTTCGGCCCCGTGGCCATTGCCCACCTCCCGGGTCCATGCCGGGGAACGATGGCACGAGGGTACGACACGGCGGCCACAGCCCGGAAGCCCTCCGGATCGGCCATGTCGGAGGGGTTCGTACAATGGGTCCGTGGGCACCGACAGGCTTGTGATTCACGGCGCCCGTGAGCACAACCTCAAGGACGTCACGCTCGACCTTCCCCGTGGCCGCCTGATCGTGTTCACGGGCCTGTCCGGCTCCGGGAAGTCGTCGCTGGCGTTCGACACCATCTACGCCGAAGGCCAGCGGCGGTACGTGGAGTCGCTGTCGTCGTACGCGCGGCAGTTCCTCGGCCAGATGGAGAAGCCCGACGTCGACTTCATCGAGGGCCTCTCGCCGGCGATCTCGATCGACCAGAAGGGCACGAGCAAGAACCCCCGTTCGACAGTCGGCACCATCACCGAGATCTACGACTACCTGCGGGTCCTGTACGCCCGGGCCGGCCACCCGCACTGCACCAACTGCGGCCGCCCGATCGGCCGGCAGACGCCCGAGCAGATCGTCGACCAGGTGCTCGAGCTCGAGGAGGGGACGCGGTTCCAGGTGCTCGCGCCGGTCGTCCGCGGCCGCAAGGGCGAGTACGAGAAGCTGCTCGGCGACCTCGCCCACAAGGGGTTCAGCCGGGCCCGGATCGACGGCGAGATACGCGACCTCTCCGAGCCCATCCGCCTGCCCAGGACCTACAAACACACGATCGAGGTCGTGGTCGACCGGCTGGTGGCCAAGCCCGACATCCGCCGGCGGGTCGCCGACTCCATCGAGACCGCGCTGCAGCTCGCCGAGGGCATCGCGTCGATCGCGGTGGTCCAGCACGACGGCACCGAGGAGCTCATCAACTTCTCGCAGTCGCTGGCGTGCACGTTCTGCGGGCTGTCGTTCGACGAGCTGGCTCCGCGGAACTTCTCGTTCAACTCGCCGTACGGGGCGTGCCCGGTGTGCGACGGGCTCGGGACGCACCTCGAGGCCGATGCCGAGCTCGCCGTGCCCGACCCCGACCTGAGCATCGAGGAGGGCGCGGTCTCACCCTGGGGCGGCGTCCGCGACACCTACTGGTACCGGCTGCTCGAGGCGGTGGCGGAGACGCACGGGTTCAGCGTCCGCACGCCGTGGAAGAAGCTGCCGAAGCAGGCCCGCGACGTGATCCTCTACGGCACCGACCAGCAGGTCCACGTCCGGTACCGGAACCGGTGGGGCCGGCTGCGCTCGTACCACTCGAGCTTCGAGGGCGTGATCCCGAACATCGAACGCCGCCACGGCGAGTCGATGTCCGACTCCCAGCGCGAGCGCCTCGAGCAGTACATGCGCGAGGTGCCGTGCCGGGCCTGCCACGGAGCCCGGCTCAAGCCCGAGACGCTGGCCGTGACCGTCTCCGGGAAGAACATCTGGGAGCTCACCACCCTGTCGATCAAGGACACGCTGGAGTTCATCGGTTCGATGGAGCTCTCCGACCGCGAGCACCAGATCGCCGAACGACTGCTGAAGGAGATCCGGTCGCGCCTCGGGTTCCTCGTGGACGTCGGGCTCGACTACCTCACGCTGGAACGCGCGAGCGGCACGCTGGCCGGCGGGGAGGCGCAGCGCATCCGGCTGGCGACGCAGATCGGCTCGGCGCTGACGGGGGTGCTGTACGTTCTCGATGAACCCTCGATCGGACTGCACCAGCGCGACAACCGCCGCCTGATCGACACGCTGGTCCGGCTCCGCGACCTCGGCAACACCCTGGTGGTCGTCGAGCACGACGAGGCGACGATCCAGGCCGCGGACCACGTCGTGGACATCGGGCCGGGGGCGGGGGAGCACGGCGGGCAGATCGTGTTCAGCGGCTCGTACGAGGACCTCCTGCGGGACCCGGACTCGCTGACCGGCGCGTATCTCAGCGGCCGCCGGCGGATCCCCACGCCGGAGATCCGGCGAAAGCCCGACTCGAAGCGCAAGCTCCGGCTGGAGGGCGCCACCGAGCACAACTTGAAGG
>DATLUW010000305.1:0-11182 GCA_035577825.1 Actinomycetota bacterium
CGCTCGGGCCGAAGGAGCCGTGCTCCTCGTCGGCCGTCGCGCCCCGGCCGAACACCTGGCACATCAGGTACGCCTCGCCGCTCGAGTCGAAGCCGACGGACGTGTCACCGCCCGCGTGCCAGTAGTGCCGGGGGTTGGTGAAGCCGGGCTGCGTGAAGGTCATTGGGGCGGTGGTGCTGCCCCAGCGCTTGCCGCCGTCCATGCTCCAGTCGACGCCACAGTTCGCGTCGCCGCGCCGGTAGTCGTTCTGGCTGGCGATGACGTTGCTCGGGTCGGTGGGGTTGACCGCGGCGGCGGTCTCGTTCTGCGACGTTCCCCTGCCCCGCAGGTTGGCCGTCGTCTGGTTGGTGCACTCCTGGTTCACACGATCGTTGGTTCCGGAGTGGTCGGGGCACGCGATGCCGCCCATGGATGCGGGGGGAACGGCGGCGACGTGGGAGACGCCCTTCGTGCTCCGGGCGACGTTCGGATCGACCGAGACGACGCCCGATACGTGGTTGAACAGTGGTCCGTGCCTCGCTGCGCCCGCCGGTGTGGAGCCCAGGCCGAACGCGACGGGGACGACGATGGCGACGGCCGCGAGAGCGCGGAGAACTCGAAGCATGATGCACCTCCGAGGGGGTGGGGGGCGCCTGATCGAACCGCGGGCGTGCCGTGCGTTCGCTCGACCCAGCCATCACCCCCTTCCCCGCCGTCGCGTGCGTCACGGCGTCACCGGGCAGCAGCCGCTTGCCCGAGGGGACGACCGATCCTACGAACGGCATCCCATCGGGTCAAACGGACGCGAACCCGGCGTCGTCGACACCGGTCGCGAGGGTCGCGGGATGCGCACGGGCGATCCTGGTGCTGTACTCAAGTCATGGAGGAGGGCACCCAGCGCGCGCGGATGCTCCGGGGTGAGCTCTACGACGCTTCCGACCCGGAGCTCACCGCAGAGCGCCGCCGGTGCCGCGCGCTGCTCCGGCGGTTCAACGACTCGGACGACGAGGGCGAGCGCGACGCGATCCTGCGCGAGCTGTGCGGCCCGATCGGGGAGCAGGTGTTCGTCCAGCCACCCCTGTACTGCGACTACGGCTGGAACCTGTCGATCGGCGCGAACACGTTCGTGAACTTCGGGCTGGTGGCGCTCGACGTCACGACGATCACGATCGGCGACCACTGTCAGATCGGCCCCGGCGTCCAGTTGCTCGCGGCGACGCACCCGGTCGACCCGGACCTCCGTCGCTCGGGCGCCGAGCGCGCCGCCCCGATCTCCGTCGGACCCAACGTCTGGCTGGGCGGCGCCACCGTCGTCTGCCCGGGTGTCACCATCGGCGAGAACACCGTGATCGGTGCCGGCAGCGTGGTCACGAAGGACATCCCCCCGAACGTCGTGGCTGCCGGCAACCCTTGCCGCGTGATCCGCGACCTCTGATCGACGAGGCCGGTTCCCGGTGTAGCATCGCCGGACGGGGAGGGGGGCCCCGCCCGCGCGGTGCGACGCTGGGGGTGCAGATGGAGTTCGGGGTCACGTTCATGCTCGACCCGCCCGTGTCGCGGACGGTCGGCTGGGCGCAGCGCGCGGAGGAGGTCGGGTTCGACTACCTGTGGGCGTGGGACTCGCACGTGCTGTGGCAGGAGTTCTACGTCACGTTCGCCCTGATCGGGGAGGCGACCGAACGCCTCCGCCTCGGACCCTGCGTCACCAACCCCGCCACGCGCGACATCACGGTCACCGCGTCGGCCATGGCCACCCTGAACGAGGTCACCGGCGGCCGCATGGACGTCGGGATCGGTCGTGGCGACTCGGCCCGCCGCGTGATCGGCAAGACCCCGGTCACCGTCGAGCGCATGGAGGCCGAATCGAAGGTCATCAAGGACCTCGCCGAGGGCCGCGAGGTCGACTACGAGGGCACCGCGCTCCAGCTCAAGTGGTCGGAGGGGCACACGCTGCCGATCTGGTTCGCGGCGTACGGCCCCAAGGCGCTCCGGGCGTGCGGCCGGACGGCGGACGGCCTGATCATGCAGCTCGCCGATCCGTACATCCTCGAATGGTCGCTGCGATACGTCCGCGAGGGCGCCGAGCAGGCCGGGCGCAACTTCGACGACATCCGCGTCCAGGTCGCGGCGCCCTGCTACGTCTCCGACGACCTGGCCAAGGCCCGCGACCAGGTCCGGTGGTTCCCTGCGCTCGTCAGCAACCACGTGGTCGACCTGGTGAACCGGTACAAGACCCAGGAACTGCCCCAGGCGCTCACCGACTACATCGCGGCCCGCGAGGGCTACGACTACGCCCACCACGGCCGAACTGGCTCCGACAACGCGGAGTTCGTCACCGACGAGGTGGTCGACCGGTTCTGCGTGATCGGGACCGCCGACGAATGCATCGCCAAGCTCCGGGAGCTGCAAGGGCTCGGCATGACCCAGTTCAACATCTACTCCATGCAGAACGACCCCGGGCCCGGGGGGATCATCGAGGACTTCGCGCGGGACGTCATGCCGGCGTTCCGCGGATCGTGAGGGAGGTGCATTCGCCGTCATGACCACCGTACGAGCGGCCGTCATCCAGGCCCACGCGAACATGTCCAAGGAGGAGGCCGTCGACAAGCACGTCGACCTGATCGCCAAGGCCGCCGCCGAAGGCGCGCAGGTGACGTGCCTGCAGGAGATCTTCCACGGGCCGTACTTCTGCGCCGAGCAGGACCCCAAGTGGTACGACACCGCCGAGCCCGACGACGGCCCGACCGTCAGTCGCATGCAGGAGGTCGCGAAGCAGCACGGGATGGTGCTCGTCGTGCCCTTCTACGAGAAGGCCGACGTGGGCGTGTACTACAACACCGCCGTCATCATCGAGAAGGACGGGACGGTCGTCGGGAAGTACCGCAAGACGCACATCCCGCAGGTCGGCCCGTGCTTCTGGGAGAAGTTCTACTTCAAGCCCGGGAACCTCGGGTATCCGGTGTTCGACACCTCCGTCGGGCGGCTGGGGCTGATCATCTGCTACGACCGGCACTTCCCCGAGATCGCGCGGGCGGTCGGGCTGAAGGGCGCGCAGCTCGTGTTCAATCCCTCCGCGACCGTCGAGTCGCTCTCGAAGTACCTGTGGGAGCTCGAACAGCCGGCTCACGCCGTCGCGAACGGGTACTGGATCGCCGCCATCAACCGGGTAGGGGTGGAGGAGCCGCTGAACTCGGCCAAGTTCTACGGCTCCTCCTACTTCTGCGACCCGCGCGGGCAGATCCAGGCGAAGGCGAGCGAGGACGAGGACGAGGTCCTGGTCCACGACGTGGACTACGACGTGAACGAGAAGGTCCGCAACACGTGGCAGTTCCTGCGCGACCGCCGACCGGAGCTGTACGGCGACATCACGGCGGTGGTCGAATGAGCCCTGAGGTCGACGGCACCGCGTTCCCGGACGACGCGGCCGAGCTGCTCGAACGCCACCGCAAGGTCATCCCGAGCTGGATCGCCCTGTACTACGACCAGCCGATCGAGCTCGTTCGCGGGGAGGGCACCAGGGTCTGGGACTCCTCCGGGAAGGAGTACCTCGACTTCTTCGGCGGGATCGTCACGACGATCTCCGGCCACGCGGTCGAGGAGCTGGTGAAGGCCCTGCAGGACCAGGCGGGGAAGATCGCCCACACCTCCACGCTGTACCTCATCCGCCCGATGATCGAGCTCGCCGAGAAGCTCACGGGTCTCGCGCCGATCGACGGCGACACCAAGGCGTTCTTCGTCGGGTCGGGGACGGAGGCGATCGAGGCCGCGCTGCTGTTCGCGACGACCTGGCGGCGTTCGAACCAGATCATCGCCCTGCGGAACTCGTACCACGGGCGTTCGTTCGGGGCGATGGGCATCACGGGCAACCGCGGCTGGTCGGCGAGCGGGCTGACCCCGGTGAACGTCTCCTATGCGATGCCGGCGTACTGCTACCGGTGTCCGCTCCACCTGACGTACCCCTCGTGCGGCGTGGCCTGCGCGGAGGACGTCCGCAACGTGATCGAGACGACGACCTCCGGCGACGTCGCCGCGATGATCGCCGAGCCGATCCAGGGGGTGGGCGGGTTCGTGACGCCGCCGCCGGAGTACTTCTCGATCGTGAAGGGCATCCTCGACGAGTTCGAGATCCCGTTCATCGCGGACGAGGTGCAGACCGGGTTCGGCCGGACCGGCGACACGTACTGGGGGATCGAGGGCTACGGCGTCGAGCCCGACGCGATGGTCATGGCGAAGGGGCTCGGCAACGGCATGGCCATGGGCGCGATCGTCGGCCGCACGGAGATGGTCGACTCCATCAAGGCGAACTCGATCTCGACGTTCGGCGGCAACCCGCTCTCGACGGTGACCGCTCTGGCGAACCTGCAGAACATCGAGGACAACGACCTGCAGCACAACGCCCAGCGCGTCGGGAAGATGCTCAAGGACGGGCTGAACGACATCAAGGAGCGCCACGACATCGTGGGCGACGTCCGGGGCAAGGGCCTGATGCTCGGCATCGAGCTCGTCCGCGACGCCGAGGCCAAGGAACCCGGCCCCGACCTCGCCGGCCGCGTGCTCGAGGGCGCGAAGGACCGCGGCCTGCTGATCGGCAAGGGTGGCCTCTACGGCTCCGTGGTCCGCATGTCCCCGCCCCTCACGATCACCGAGGACGACGCCGCCCGGGCCATCGAGACGATCGAGGCTGCGGTCCTGGACGCGAAGACGTAGCAACCCGCTCACATCGGCCGCTCGCCTGCGGAGTGATCGCCCGTGTGCCGCGAGGGCGCAGAATCCGTGGGTGCACGTCGAGGTGAACGGGACCCGGTTGTGGTTCGACGTGGACGGGCCCACGCTGGTCCCGTCCGAATCGGGGATGCGGGAGCGGCCGGTCGTCGTGATGGTGCACGGGGGGCCGGCGACGTGGGACCACTCCTACTTCAAGCCGTGGTTCGGGCGGCTGGCCGAGGTCGCCCAGGTCGTGTACCTGGACCTGCGGGCGCACGGACGATCGGCGCGGGGGTCCGAGGCCGAGTGGACGTTCGAACGGTGTGCGGACGACGTGCGGGCGTTCTGCGACGTGATGGGAATCGCACGGCCGATCGTGTTCGGGCATTCGATGGGCGGGTTCGTCGTGATGCTGTACGGGGCGCGGCATCCGGGACACGCGGCCGGACTCGTCCTGCAGTCGACGTTCGCGCGGTACGACCTCGAGCGGATCGAGGACGGGTTCCGGCGGTTCGGCGGGGACGAGGTCGGCGAGCTCGCCCGCCGTTCGTACGGCGGCGGGGAGGTGAGTGACGACGAATGGGGACTCGTGTTCCGCACGTTCGGGCCGAACGTTCCCGACCCCGAAGCGCTGGCGCGGCGGGTGGCCAACCCCGACCTCTCGGAGCGCGGGTCGGAGCTGTTTCACCGGTTCGATGTGGTCGATCAGCTGGTGCGCATCGACGTCCCGACGCTGGTGTCGGTCGGTGAGCTCGACCCGGTCACGCCGGTCGAGGCGGCGCGGGAGATCGCGGCAGCGCTCCCGCCCGGGCTCGCCCGGCTCGAGGTCCTGCCGGGGGCCGGCCACTTCCCGTGGCTGGACATCGCCGACGTGTACTGGCCGATCCTCGGGGAGTTCGTCCGGCAGACCCAGGAGTAGGCGGCCGGTCGGTTTCGCCTCGCAGGACCGATGTCCGTAGGCTTATGGCAATCGCCTCGTTCGGGGGAGGAGTCTCGACATGCGGACGCTCATCAAGGGTGGAACGGTGGTCACTGCGACCGAGTCGGTGCCGGCCGACGTGCTGGTCGAGGACGGGAAGGTCGCCGTCATCGGGGTGAACATCGCCGCCGAGCCGGAGCAGACCATCGACGCCACCGGCAAGTACGTGATGCCGGGCGGGATCGACGTCCACACGCACTACGACCTGCCGTTCGGCGGTTCGTTCTGCAGCGACGACTTCTCCAGCGGGACCCGGGCGGCGGCGTTCGGGGGGACGACGACGTCGGTGGACTTCGCGGTCCAGGACTACGGGAAGTCGCTCCGCGACGGGCTCGACACGTGGTTCCAGAAGGCCGAGACCGCCCAGACCGACTACGGGCTCCACATGATCGTTCGCGAGGTCAACGACAACACCCTCGACGAGATGGGCACGCTGATCGGCGAGGGCGTCACCAGCTTCAAGCTGTTCATGGCGTACCCGGGCGTGTTCATGTCGGACGACGCGTCGATCTTCCGGGCGATGCGGAAGGCCGGCGAGGCCGGCGGGCTGATCCTGATGCACGCCGAGAACGGCGGCCCGATCAACGTCTTGGTCGACCAGTACCTCGCTGACGGCAAGACCGACCCCAAGTACCACGGCGTCACGCGCCCGGCGATCATGGAGGGCGAGGCTGTCTCCCGGGCGTTCAAGCTGGCCGAGCTCGCCGGGTGCCCGACGTACATCGTCCATCTCTCCAGCAGGGACGCCCTGAACGCCGTGCGCGAGGCGCGCGACCGCGGGCTCCCCGCCTACGCGGAGACCTGCCCCCAGTACCTCTACCTGTCCGACGAGGACATGGCGCGGCCGGGGTTCGAGGGGGCGAAGTTCGTCTGTTCGCCCCCGCTGCGGCCGGCCGACCACCACGACGATCTTTGGTCGGGCCTGAAGTCCGGCGACCTCCAGGTCGTGAGCACCGACCACGCGCCGTTCAACTACAAGGGCCAGAAGGACCTCGGCCAGGGGAACTTCGCCAAGATCCCGAACGGCCTCCCGAGCGTCGAGGACCGCTACACCCTCATCTACCAGGGCGTCGTCAACGGCCAGATCTCGGCGAACCGCTTCGTCGACCTGGTCGCGACCGCGCCGGCCCGGATGATGGGCCTGTACCCGCGCAAGGGGACGATCGCGCCGGGGTTCGACGCGGACATCGTCGTGTTCGACCCGGAGCACGAACGGACGATCTCCGCCGAGACCCACCACATGAACGTCGACTACTCCTGCTACGAGGGGTGGACGGTCAAGGGGAACCCCGACGTGGTCATGCAGCGCGGCGAGGTGCTGGTGCAGGACGGCGAGTGGCACGGCCGCGAGGGATTCGGGCAGTTCATCAAGCGCTCGCCGTTCGGCTACGGCGGCTGAATCGCAGCCGCCCGAAATCACTCGCTGCACGGCCGGGCGTCAGGCCGGGAGAACCCGCCGAAACGTGGCTTCCGCCGCAGTGGTTCGTCGTGCGATCATGCGCCCGGGAAGACGGATCGCTGCCCGGGACGGTTCCCGGGTCGGTCGGCCCCTCTTCCCTCGTCCGTACGGCCTTGCGGTCCTTCCCCACCGGTCATACGGTGACGAGACACAAAAAGCCGCCGGACGGCCGCCTCCAGCCTGCTGGCGGGCGGGCTGTCCGCGATGGGCGTGAGGGGCAACGGCCCCGTCGAAAGGGGGGAGGAGCCGGCAGGTTGGGGGCGGCAGGCGGAGCGGCGCGACCAGCGCCGCGGGGGGCCGCGCCCGAGTCATCGACGTTCAGGAGGGATCCTCGAATGCGCAGAAAGATCGGATTGCTCTCGCTCGTCGCCGTGGTGGCCCTGGTCGGCGCCGCGTGCGGTGGCAGCAGCGACAACAACAACGGCGGGAACACCGGGACCACCGGGAACGCCACCGGCGGGACCACCGGCCAGAAGCAGATCACGGCCGCGTGGATCTACGTCGGGTCGAAGAGCGACGCCGGCTGGACCCAGCAGCACGACCTGGGCCGGCAGGCGGTCGCCAAGGAGTTCGGCGACAAGGTCAAGACGATCTACAAGGAGAACGTCCCCGAGGGGCCGCAGACGGCCTCCGCGATCAACGCCCTGATCAACCAGGGCGCGGACATCATCTTCTCCACCTCGTTCGGGTTCCAGGACGCGATGGCCGCGGCCGCGAAGCAACACCCGGACATCAAGTTCGAGCAGGCCACCGGGACGGCGTTGTCCGACAACATGTCCGAGTACTTCGGCGCCGGTGAGGACGCCGACTACCTGTCCGGCATGGCGGCCGGCTACGCGACGAAGAACGGCAAGATCGGTTACGTCGCGCCGTTCCCGATCCCCGAGGTCATCCGGGAGATCGACGCCTACACCACGGGCGCCCAGTACGTGCACCCGGACGCGACCGTGCAGGTCGTGTGGACGAACTCCTGGTTCGACCCCCAGAAGGAGACTCAGGCAGCCCAGAGCCTCGTCTCGTCGGGCGTGGACGTGCTGGGCGACGGCGTGGACGACCCTGCGGTCGGCGAGGTGGCCCAGAAGGCCGGCATCAAGTGGACGGGGTACGACTCGGACCAGGGTCAGTTTGCGCCGGACGCGTTCCAGACGGCCACTTCCTACAACTGGGCTCCGTACTACACCCAGGAGGTCAAGTCGGTCCTCGACGGCACGTGGAAGAGCGGCTTCCACTACGGCTCGATCGCAGACGGGATGATCGACATCGCGCCCTTCGGCAAGACGGTCACCCAGGAAGCCCAGGACGCCATCAACAAGCGGAAGGACGAGATCAAGGCCGGGACGTTCAACCCGTTCACCGGGCCGCTGACGAAGCAGGACGGCTCGGTCGGCCTCGCGGCCGGGGACACGCTGCCCGTGTACGACACGGCGAACCCCGAAACGCCGAGCAAGTACAACATCGACTGGTTCGTAAAGGGCGTCATCGGCAGCCCCACGGGCTAGGCGCGTGGCGGACGACGATCGCGTGAGCACGGACGGAGGGCCGGCGAACCCCGATGGGGGCTCGCCGGCCCCTCCGGCCTCCAGGGAGGGTTCGGTCCCTCCTGCCTCGGACGGCGGTTCGGGTACGACCGCTCCGGGTGAAGGCACGGGCGTCTCGGATCGAACGCCCGCGCTGGCGGCCCGGGACATCACCAAGCGGTTCCCGGGCATCGTGGCCAACGACCACGTCACGCTGGAGATCCTGCCGGGCGAGGTCCACACGCTGCTCGGCGAGAATGGGGCGGGCAAGACGACGCTCTGCAACGTCCTGACCGGGCAGTACCGGCCGGACGACGGCCACGTCGAGGTGCGAGGGAAGGCGGTCCGGTTCCGTTCGCCCCGCGACGCCCACGCGAGCGGCATCTTCTTGGTCCACCAGCACTTCCGGCTGGTCCAGTCGCTGTCGGTCGCCGAGAACGTCGTGCTCGGCTGGTCGCGCAAGCGCGGAATGTGGTTCTCGCCGAAGGACGCGCAGGCCGACGTGGCGGAGATGGGGGAGCGGTTCAACATCCGCATCGACCCCAAGGCCAGGATCTGGCAGCTCTCGGTCGGCGAGCAGCAGCGGGTCGAGATCCTGAAGGCCCTGTACCGCGGCGCGCGGATCCTCATCCTCGACGAGCCCACCACGGTCCTCACGCCGCAGGAGGTCGAGCAGCTGTTCGGGACGCTCCGGCACATGGTCGCCGACGGCGCGACGGTGGTGTTCATCTCGCACAAGCTGCCCGAGGTGCTCGCCATCTCCGACCGGGTGAGCGTGCTGCGCGGCGGGAAGGCCGTCGGCACCGTCGACGCCGGGGAGTCGAACGCGAAGTCCCTGGCCCGGATGATGGTCGGGCGGGACATCGAGCTCACGCGCAAGGCGGCGGTGGAGGAGCGAATCACCGGCGACGTCGTGCTGCAGCTGAGCGGTGTCGGCGCCCTGGGCGACCTCGGGCTTCCGGCCCTCGACGACGTCTCGCTCGAGGTTCGCGCCGGCGAGATCCTCGGGATCGCCGGCGTCGCGGGGAACGGCCAGCGCGAGCTGGCCGAGGTGATCGCCGGCGAGCGCCCCACCACGGGCGGATCGGTGACGGTCGCCTCGCGCCCGGTCGACCACGCCCCGTGGGAGGCCATCGACGCCGGCCTCGGCTACGTGCCCGAGGAACGCATGGGCGTGGGCGTGGCCCCCGGCCTCACCATCGCGGACAACCTCATCGTGAAGTCCTACCGGGAGGGCGGGCCGGTCATCCGCGCCAAGGAGACCAACGCGAACGCCGAGCGGATGATCGAACGGTTCGACATCAAGGCCCGCGGTCCCAAGACCGTCGCCCGGGAGCTCTCGGGCGGGAACATCCAGCGCGTGCTCCTGGCCCGCGAGCTGTCGGGCCATCCGAAGGTCCTGGTCGCCGCGTCGCCGACGCGGGGACTCGACGTAGCGGCCACCGACAGCGTCCGCAAGCTGATCGTGGACGCGGCGGGCTCGGGCGTCGGGGTGCTGCTGATCAGCGAGGATCTCGACGAGATCCTCGACCTCTCGGACCGGATCGCCGTCATGTACCGCGGCGCCGTCGCCGGCGTCGTCGACCGCGAGGACGCGAACGTCGACGAGCTGGGCATGCTCATGTCCGGAGTCGAGTCGTGATCGCCTTCGAGGCGCGCGGCCGGGTGCCCCGGTGGGTGACCGTCGTGGTCCCGATCGCCGCGATCGGGGTGGCGCTGGTGGTGGCCGGCGTCGTCCTGGCCATCGCCGGCCACAACCCGCTCGGCACGTACCACGAGATCGTGACGGCGAGCATCACCAACAACGGGGCGTTCGCCCAGACCCTGGTGAACGCCACCCCGCTGCTGTTCACGGGGCTCGCGGCCTCCGTCGCGTTCCGGATGAAGGTCTGGAACATCGGCGGCGAGGGGCAGCTGTACGTGGGCGCCGTGGCGGCCTCGGGCGTGGGGCTCGCGCTCCACGGGGGGCCGGCCCCGCTGGTGATGTTCGCGATGGTCCTGGCCGGCGCGGCGGCGGGGTCGCTGTACGCGGGCGTCCCCGGCGCGCTGCGGGCCTACCTGAACACCAACGAGATCCTCACCTCGCTGATGCTGAACTACGTGGCCCTGTACCTCCTGCAGTACCTGGTCTACGACAGCCACTCCTACTGGCGCGATCTCACGTCCGCCGAGGCCAGGGTGTTCCCGCTCGGCAAGATCCTCGACCCGAACCTGACCTTCCCGCCGCTTCGCCTCGGGAGCGTCCCGATCCCGTTCGGCTTCATCGCCGGGGTCGTGATCGCGGCGATGCTGTGGTTCCTGATCCGCTCGACGCGCTACGGCTTCGAGATGCGGGTCATGGGCGACTCGCCCGGCACGGCGCGGTACGCGGGGATGCGGACCCGGCGCAAGATCATGTCGGTCATGATGCTGTCGGGCGCCCTGGCGGGGCTCGGCGGCGTCAGCCAGATCGGCGACTTCAGCCACCAGCTCGACCCGAAGGGCCTCAACCAGGCCGGGTACGGCTACACGGGCATCGTGGTGGCGGCCCTCGCCCGGTACAAC
>DATLUW010000306.1:0-9717 GCA_035577825.1 Actinomycetota bacterium
CACGAGGATCGTCAGCACCGAGAATCCCACGCCCCACCCCAGCGCCGCGGCGAACGCCAGCGCGGCGAACCCGTCCAGCACCGACTTGATGATCAGCAGCTGCGAGTCGCCGGAGAGGCCGTCCTGGATCGATCCCAGGACGGTGAGCGGGCCGACGCAGAACACGAGCGACGCGACGACGAACCCCTCGACGAAGCGCCCGCCCTCGTCGCCGTCGCCCCGCGCGAACCGGCGCCGAAGCGCCTCGCCCAGCCGGTTCAGCCCGTCGTCGATCCGGATGAGCTCGCCGATCACGCCGCCGACGAGCAACGACAGCAGCACGACGACCGCGCTGCCGCGGGTGAAGTCGGCGAGCGGCCCGGTGAACGCCTGCGCCGCCTCGAACACCCCGATCGAGATGACGAACAGCCCGAGCACGTGCGTCACGGTCTCGCGGATGCGCTCGGGCAGGCGGTCGCCGAGCAGGACCCCGACCGCCGTCCCCGCGAGGACCGTCGCGGCGTTGACCAGCGTTCCCGTGAGGTGGACGGCGCCGAGCATCGGGCCGCCGCGTCAGGTTGCGCTGGGGGCGGCCGGTTCGCGCACGGCGAGCGTCAGGCGGGACACCGCGGTCAGCCGGCCCTCGTCGTCGTGGACCTGCATGTCCCAGTGCGCGATCGTCCTCCCGATGCGGAGCGGCACGGCGGTGACCGTGACCCACCCGGTTCGCGCCGACCGGACGTGCGTCACGTTGAGGTCGATCCCGACCGCCGGCTTGTCGACGCCGACCAGGAACGCCGTGCCGATGGAGGCGACCGTCTCGCAGAGCGACGCGGTCGCCCCGCCGTGGAGGATGCCGTACGCCTGGGTGTTCCCCTCGACCGGCATCCGCGCCCGGACGCGCTCCGTCCCGAACTCCAGGAACTCGATCCCGAGCTTCTCCACCAGCGCGCCGCGGACGCCGTGCGCCGCGGCGACGGCCTCCTCCGAGGTCATGCCCGGCGGCGGCGGGTTCTCGCTCATGAGGCGCATGAGCCTACCCGGTCGCGCATCGAGCCTCGGCCGGGCGGCGGGGCCGCACACTGGACGCGGCCGGCGCGTCCCGCCCGCGACCGTGGCCTCGTCGCGGCGTCGTTACGATGGGCGCCATGGCACGGCCGGCGGCGGGGCACTCGGGCGGCGCGATCCGTTCGGACACGATCAAGGCGTACGTCGAGACGATCTTCTACATCCGCTTCGAGGAGGGGCGCGTCCGGCCCGGCCGGCTCGCGGACTGGATGGGCGTTCGCGCTCCCACCGTGACCGCCACGCTGCACCGGCTCGAGCGCGACGGCTGGGTGCTGATCGCGCAGGACCGGAGCGTCTCGCTGACCGATCGCGGGGAGGAGCTGGCCGAATCGATCGTTCGGACGCACCGCCTCCTCGAGCGGTGGCTGACCGATGCGCTCGGGTTCGACTGGGCGGTGGCGGACGAGGAGGCGCAGCTGCTGGCCCCCGCGGTGTCCGATCGCGTCGCCGACCGCATCGACCAGCTGTTGGGAGGCCCGTCGACGTGCCCCCACGGCAACCTCATCCCCGGACGCAGCCGGCCCTACGGCGAGCTCGTCCCGCTCTCGGAGCTGTCACCAGGCGTCACCGCCGTGGTCCGGCGGATCTCCGAGGTCGCCGAGCACGACGCGCCCGACCTCCTGCGCGAGCTGGAGAGCTATGAGCTGATGACGGGCGCCCGGGTCACCGTGGCGACCGCGTCGCCCAGCGTCCAGGCCATCCCGGTCCAGGTCGCCGGCTCGACCCGCCCGCTCGGAACCAAGGTCGCCAGCCTGATCTGGGTCGAGGTCGTCGACGACGACGCGGAAGTTCCGCAGGAGTGAGCTTCCCCGAAGCGTGACGACCGGAGGTACTGGGTCCGACGTCGGGCCAGGCCGCGGCTCAGACGCCGGCCGCAGCGAGGATGAACTCGGTGCCGGCGCCCACGAGAAAGCCGGCGAAGACGCCCCAGAGCGTCGTCTCCCACGACATCTTGCGGCCGGCGTTCAGAATCTCGGCGATCACGTACAGGATCGCGCCCCCGGCGAGCGCCAGGAACAGGGTGTCGAGCAGAAGGCTCGAGACCGCCGTCCCGACCAGCGTCCCGACGAACGTCGGCCCGCCGGCGATCAGGCCCGCCAGGAGGAGCCAGCTCCACGACGGACGGACGCGCTCGGCGGTGAGCGGTCCCACGATGCCGAACCCCTCGGTGGCGTTGTGGAGGGCGAACCCGATCACGAGCAGCACCGCGAGGGAGACGTCGCCGGACGCGGCGGAGCTGCCGATGGCGAGCCCCTCGGAGAAGTTGTGCAGCCCGATGCCGATCGCGATGGACATGCCGAGGCGGAGCGTGTCGGCGGCCACGGCGGGCCGTTCGGCGACGGCCATCGCGCCCGGCCCGAGGCTCTGCCCGGTCAGCGACTTGGGGGCCGGGCGATGCCGCCAGATCTTGCCGACGTAGAGCAGCGAGAGCAGCCCCACCCCGAACCCGCCCACGAACACAGCGACCATCGACGCCATGTGACCGAACGAGCCGTGGTCGTTCGTGAACGAGACGAACGACCCCTCGGTCGGCTCGTACGCGTGCCCCATGATCTCGAGGAACAGGAACACGAGAATCCCCGCCGAGAGGCCGTTCAGGAAGATCCGGAGGTTGCGGCTCCCGCCGCGCATCCGCCCCAGCGGAAGGCCGAGGAAGATCGTGAAGCCTGCGATGGCTCCCAGCAGGACGGTCTGGGCGGTGCTCATGTACCGGTGGCTCCTGTGGCGCACTTCGTACGAACGAAGCAGAACTATAGCCGAGGCTAAGTCGCGTGTCCCGCTCCGGGCCGGCCCGGGCGTGTCGGGGCCGGAGCCTAGAATGCCCATCGGTGGCACCCGAGTCAGGCGACGGAACGGCGACGGGCGGCTCCGGCGAGCCGGAGCGGCGGCCACGGCTGTTCCTCCTCGACGGGCACAGCCTGTCGTATCGGGCCTTCTTCGCCCTTCCCGAGACGCTCGCGACGTCGACCGGCCAGGTCACGAACGCGGTGTACGGGTTCACGTCGATGCTCATCAAGCTCCTGTCGGAGGAGCGGCCGGAGCGCATCGCGGTGGCGTTCGACCTCGGGACGCCGAAGGCGCGGCTGGAGCGGTACTCGGAGTACAAGGCCGGGCGGCGGGAGACCCCGGACGAGTTCCGCCAGCAGCTCGGGCTGATCCTCGAGGTCGTCGAGACGCTCAGGATCCCCCTCGTGAGCCATCCGGAGCAGGAGGCCGACGACCTGATCGCCACGCTCGCCCTGCGGGCGGTCGACGAGGGATTCGACGTGGTGATCGTGACCGCCGACCGCGACTTCTTCCAGGTGGTGCGGCCGGGGATCACCGTGATGTTCAACCGGCGGGGGATCTCCGACATCGTGACCTACGACGTCGACGCGGTGACCGAACGGTTCGGGCTACCGCCGTCCAAGTACCTCGACTACGTGGCGCTCAAGGGCGACTCGTCCGACAACATCCCCGGCGTTCCGGGCGTCGGCGAGAAGACCGCGTCGCAGCTCATCCAGCAGTACGGGAGCGTCGAGGAGCTGCTGCGGCACACCGAGGAGCTGAAGCCCCGGGTCAAGGCGGGGATCGAGGCCGCCGGCGACCAGCTGCTGCTGAACAAGGACATCGCGCGGCTCGACACCTCGATCGAGCTCGACCTCGATCCGGCCGAGTCGGTCATGGGGGAGTGGGACGAGGACCAGGTCCGGCGGCTGTTCACGTCGCTCGAGTTCCGGACGCTGCTCGAACGCCTCGAGGACGTCCGCAAGGGCGCGGCGGCTGCCGAGTGGGACACCGAGCTCGACCTCACGGAGGGGACGGGCAGGCAGCTCCGCGACCTGGCCGGCAAGGGGCCGGTGGCGGTTCGCCTGCACACCGAGGGTGAGGGTCTCGACGGCATGGCCGCTTCGACGGGCGAGGGGCGGGCCGTGTACGCGGCGTTCCCGTCGCCGGAGGCGGACGCGGTGCTGGCCGAGCCCGTGATCCAGAAGTGGGTGCACGACGCGAAGGAGCTGCAGTCGTCCGCGGCCAGGTCCGGCCGGGAGGTCGAGGGGGTGGTGTTCGACACGCTGCTGGCCGGCTACCTGCTCGATCCCGCCGAGGCCACCTACGAGCTCCCCGCCCTGTCGATCGCCTATCTCGGCGTCGACGTGCTGTCGGGGGTCGAGGAGGAGCAGGACGGGCAGCTGTTCGCGAACACCTGGCGGCCGGTGGCGGCGGAGGCGGCCGCGGTGGCGCTGCTGGCGCCGGCGATGGAACGCCGCATCGACAGGGCGGGGCTCCGCTACCTGCTGGAGGAGGTCGAGCTGCCGCTCGCCGGCGTGCTGGCGCTGATGCAGGCGCGGGGGGTGGCGCTCGACGTTCCGTACCTCGAGGACCTGTCCGCGTCGGCGACGTCGCGGATGACCGCGCTGCAGATCGAGATCTGGAACCACGCCGGACGGGAGTTCAACCTCAACTCCCCGCCGCAGCTCCGCGAGATCCTGTACGGGGAGCTCGGGCTGTCACCGGGGAAGAAGACGCCGAAGGGCCAGCTCTCGACCGACGCGAGCGTCCTCGAGAAGCTCCGCGACCAGCACCCGATCGTCGACGCGCTGCTGCAGTGGCGCGAGCTCGACAAGCTGAACTCCACCTACCTGGTGGCGCTGCCGCGGCTGGTGAACCCGGCCACCGGGCGCGTGCACACGACCTTCAACCAGGCGGTCGCTGCGACCGGGCGGCTCTCTTCCACGAACCCCAACCTCCAGAACATCCCCGTGCGGGGCGAGGAGGGGCGGCGCATCCGGCGGGCGTTCGTACCGGGGGATCCGTCGCGGCAGGTGCTCGTGTGCGCGGACTACTCGCAGATCGAGCTGCGGATCATGGCCCACCTGTCCGGGGACGAGGGGCTGGCGGAGGCGTTCGCGACGGGGGTCGACATCCACACCGCGACGTCGGCGCGGGTGTTCGGGCTGCCGATCGACCAGGTCGACCCTCAGGTCCGGTCGCGGGCGAAGATGATCAACTACGGCCTCGCGTACGGGATGAACGCGTTCGGGCTGGCGTCGCGGCTCGGGATCGCGGTGGACGAGGCGCAGGAGTTCGTGGACGCGTACTTCGCCGGGTTCCCGAAGATCCGCGAGTACCTCGACAAGCAGGTCGGCCGGGCGGCCGCCGAGGGGTTCACCGAGACGCTCCTCGGGCGGCGGCGGTACATCCCCGAGCTCCAGGCGGCCAACCCGCGGGTTCGCGACCTGGGGCGGCGGATGGCGCTGAACGCGCCGATCCAGGGCGGCGCGTCGGACGTGTTCAAGCTCGCGATGATTCGCGTGGACCGGGCGCTGCGCGAACACACGGACCTCGATTGCCACATGCTGCTGACGGTGCACGACGAGCTGGTGTTCGAGGTGGCGTCGGACCACGTCGAGGAGGCCTCCGACCTCGTGAAGCGCGAGATGGAGGCGGCATACGAGCTGACCGTTCCGCTCCGTGCCGACATCGGCTGGGGCGCGAACTGGGCGGAGGCGGCCCCGGCCGGGCACTGAGGCCGTCGGCCGCGTTCGATCAGGTGCAGCCGAGCGCGACCTTTGCGGGCCCGATGGTGCTCACGGCGCGGTTCTGGAGCCGGGCGCCCTTGGCGAGATCGCCGTCGAGGAACGCCTGCGCGGAGTCCTGCGCGTCCTGGCCGATCAGGGCGACCACGGTGGCCTGGCCCTGGTCGGACAGCGTGTCCGAGATCTGCAGCAGCAGCACGCCGTCGGCCTTGACCGTGTCGTAGTCGGTGACGAACGCACCGAAGTCGGTCTGCAGCTTGACGAGGGCGGCGCAGGCGGCCGGGACGCCGCCGGACGCGGTCGGTCCGGAGGTCGCCGCGCTCGTCGGCGGGCTCGTCGCGCCGGACGTCGCGGCCGACGTGGCGGGAGTGGTCGGAGCCGTGGTGGCCGCGGACGTCGCCGCCGAGGTTGCGGCGGAGGTGGCCGCGGACGTCGCGGCGGACGTGGCCGGCGGCGACGGATTCGAGTTGCCGCACGCGGCCAGCAGCAGGAGCGCAACACCGACGATCCGTCGCATGGAACGACCTCCCCTCCCGTGGTCTGCGGGCGATTATGCGCGCGCGGGCGGCGTCGTGCATCCCGCGAGCGCGGCGGCCGGGGAGGCCACGGGCAGCCGAGCGCGGCCCTCGCCGCGGCGGCGCCGGTGGCGGGACACCATCGTCCCGTCCGGTCGACGGCGGATCATCTCGCCTTCTCAGCCTTGCGGGACCTGCTGCAGCGACGAGAGCGACTGGAACGCCTGCTCGATCGGGATGGCCCGTTCCTTCGTCCCGAACGCGATCGCCACGATGACCGCCCCCTCGCCCGCGTCGTAGCCGGCGCCCGCCTGGATGAACCCGCCCTGGTAGCTGTACGTCTGCTCCAACTGGTCGGAGAGGCCCATGAACAGGAAATGCTCCGGCGTCGACGGGTTGGAGAGGGGCGGGAGGAACGCCGCCGCGAACTTCTGAACGCCGATGTCGAGGATCTTCGGCACGTTCACCGACGTCTGGCTTCCCGGCACCGACGCGCGGATCACGGCGATGCCCTCCGACGCGTTCGGCGTGTGCCAGGCCTGGGTGACGCCGGGCTTCGACACCGGGTTCTGGATCCAGGTCACCGGCACGCACCACCCCGCGTTCAGGCCCTGGTCGACGACGGTTCGCAGCGCGCCGAAGTCCTGCTGGGTGGAGGCCGTCCCCGCGAGGTGGCCGTTCACGTAGACCTCCACCCGGTACGTGCCCGACGGGAGGCAGCGCGGCGGCGACGGCGTCGGCAGGTACTGCAGCACGTTGAACCACCCGCCGTCCGCCGCCGTGAACAGCGACACCTGCCCGGACACCTGCGGCAGGACCGCGAACCCGTGGTGGTCGGGGTCGTCGTAGTACCACTGCGCCACCACGACGTCGCGGCTCGGGTCGATCGCGGCGGCCTGGGCCTTCGGGATGGCGAACTGCACCAGCGAGGGCGTGACCACGAGGTCGAGGTGCAGGTCGGAGGGCGGCGTCGGCGCGCCCCTGGCGGTGCCGAACAGGTCCCCCACGACGAACTGCTTCATCGCGAGGACGTCGCCGGCGGCGGAGGGTCGGTGTTCGACCAGGACGTCCATGGAGGACAGCGCGCCGGTCACCCACAGCGAGGCGGTCCCGGGGTCCTTCTTCGACGCCGCGTCTGCCTTCAGGAACGTCGCCTTCGACTGCTCCTGCTCGCCGAGCGCGAGCTGGATGACCGCGAGGTTGTACAGCCAAAGCGGCCGATTCGGGTCGATGGCGAGCACCCGGTTCGTGAAGTCGAGAGCCTGCGGCAGGAGGTCCGGCCGGTCGTCGACCATCGCCTGCTGGAACGACAGCGCACCGATGTCGCCGAGCGCCTCCGCGTTGTCGAGCCCGAGGTTCACCGCCTGCTTGAGGTCCTCGATGGCGCTCCGCAGCGCGGCCGGCGAGGTCACCGTCCCGAGCCCCTGGGTGGGCGAGCTCCCGAAGTACGTCGCCTGGCCGCGGTTGAGGTACGCGCGGGCGAAGTCCGGCCGGTCCTCGATGGCCCGGTTCAGGTGGATGACGGCCTGGTCGTAGAAGCTCGAGTCGTACGCGTCGGTCGCGTCCTGCAGCGCGACCGTCCCGTCGGCGAACGCGGCCGCAGCCGTTTCGCTCGGGGGCTTCGGCCGGCCGGTCGACCCGACCGCGGCCCACGCGACGCCGATCGCCAGGAACAGGGCGCCGCCCCGCACGAACCACCGGCCGAGCCCCTGGGGGAGCGCCAGCGAGAAGCCGAGCAGGTACAGCGCCACTGCGAACAGCGTGAGGATCGCCGTGTAGGTCGCCGCCCGGGACGACCACCCGGAGCTCTCGGTGTTCGCGGCGTCCTGCAGGGCGCGGAGGCGGATGGGCTCGCGGGCGGTCGCGTTGACGAATCGCGTCGGGAAGGCCGGGTCCTCGGAAGGCGACACGGGGCCCGTGATCGGGATGTGGGTGAGCTCCCGACCGACCAGCGTCGAGAGGCTCTCGAAGCGGGCGGACAGGTTGCGCAGGCGGATGCCCTGGAGCTGTTCCGCTGGGGTCTCGGCCTGGCCGAGCACTTGGGCCTGGGAGTCGCGGAGGTCCGCCTGCTGCCGGTCGAGGTTGGAGGCGTTGATGGCGGAGATCTGCAGCTCCGACCACTTGTCGAAGTGGACCTGCTGCGCGGTCGCCGCGATGGCGTCCCGCTGCGCCACGGCGGATGCCGCGTCCGAGCGGCTGGACGACCACACCTGGAGGTATCCGACCACCGCCGCCGCCAGCGTGGCGAACACGATGAGGATGGCGACGAGCGCCTCCGAACGCGACGTGACCGCTTCGTCGGCCGCCTCGGCCGCGACCTCCTCGGGGGTGTCCGCCTCCTCGCCGAACACGTACTCGTGGTGCGGCATCGGCGGGGGCGGCGGGAGCTCCTGCTCGGCCGGCGGGCGGGGTTCGTCCATGGGTTCCTGCTCGTCGGTCATGTGACCGACCCCACGATCGCGAACAGCACCGCGGCCGTCACCATGACCACGACCCCCGCGACGGCGAAGACTCCCCGCGCACCCCGGCGCGCGACCTGCGCGAAGGTCAGGAACAGCAGCGCCGCCGCGAACAGCACGCCGATCCCGACGAGGTGCAGGGCGCGGTCGTGGGCGTCCTTCGCGTCGGCGAACGACAGGTCCGGGCGGAGGCCGGTCAGCTCGAGGTTCGCGTCGGACAGGGCCTTCACGAGCTGTCCGGGATCGAACTGCACGATCCCGCGTGCGTCGCCGAAGCTCGGACGGTCGAAGTTCTGCATCAGCGGGCGGATGTTGCGGGCCTGGGAGAGCTCGCCGCGGGCCTGCTGACGGAGGTCGGCGGCGAGCGCCGGGTCCTTGGCCTGCTGCTGCTCCGCCTGGGCGAGCAGCTGGCGCCAGTTCATCACGTGCTCCTGGAACTGGATGAACAGCTGCGCGTCGCGGGCGACGCCGGCCTCGATGCTGCCCCGGGTCTGCTGCTGGAGGATCAGCTGCTGCGTTCCCTGCTGGGTGAGGCCGGAGGCGTTCGAGGATTCGACCGAGGCGCGCCAGATGACAACGGCGCCGAGGCTCGACACGATGGCGATCAGCACGCCGACCACCGCCCGGAACCGGTCGGTCCGGGGCGGTTTCGGGGGCGCGGGCGCGGGGCTTGCCGGCTCGCCGCCCGGGGCGGGAGGTGGGTCGGTGCTCATCCGCCGGTGACGCTACCGGCCAGTGATCGAAGAGAGCAAGGAACGATGTCCCCGGAACCGGGGGCCGTTCGCCGAATGTCCGATGCGATCCGAATGATCCGGGGCATCCCGGTGTTCGTACGGGATGATGGCGGGCCGGCGGCCCGCCGCTCGACTCGGAAAAGGACGGTTGGGGAGGAATGGCTCGCGCTCGTCACGGCACGTCCCGTTCGCCCTGGGCGATCGTGGTGACGGTGGTCGTCGTTCTCGTTGTCGTCGGGGGCGGCGCGTTCGCTGCCGTCCGGCTTACGTCGTCGAAGGGCGGTTCGGCCGCGCCGCCGACCACCGCGGGCACGACCCCGGCGACGTCCGCGCCCGCATCCCCGAGCGGTCCCACTGCGACGACCGCGCCGACGACGCAGCCGAGCCCCTCGACCGAGCCGAGCCCGTCGACGCAGCCGAGCCCCACGCCGTCCACGGAGCCGAG
>DATLUW010000307.1:0-5420 GCA_035577825.1 Actinomycetota bacterium
CGCTGGATCTCCGGCCCGGTGGTCAGGTCGGGTCCGACCTGGAACGCTTTCCGTGGGTCGTAGTACGAGACTCCTTGCACCTCGAACTGCTTCCGCACCTGCCACACCATCGGCGCTACGCGCCCGTCGGCTTGGTCGATCGGGATGGCGAAGTAGACGATCCTCATGCGACCACGACCTCTGTCTCGCCCTTGGGCTCGTCGGCGGGCACGGTGTCTACGGCGAGGCACTCGGGCTTGCACGCCAGGTCGAGCGCGTGGAAGTGGATGTAGCGCGGGTTCGGGGTGTCGCCGCGGCGTTCCGCGGTCTGCAGGAACCGGGCGTACCGGTCGAGGTCTTCGGCGACGTGCGGCCGGGACCAGGCCCAGTAGTGCGACGCCTTCGCCCCGTTCAGCCTCGCCTTCTCCTTCC
Organism: Actinomycetota bacterium; assembly: GCA_035577825.1. Classification (GTDB taxonomy): domain Bacteria; phylum Actinomycetota; class UBA4738; order UBA4738; family JACQTL01; genus DATBHM01. The sequence continues at coordinate 412 of DATLUW010000307.1, forward strand.
CGGTGATGTCTTCGATCCGCCGGATCCGGATCCTGCGTTCTGTCACACCCATCGGCCTGTCTCCCTGATCCGTGCCATCATGACTGAGTACACCTCGAGGTCGAACTCGGAGTCGGGCCCGGGGAGCACGCCGCGCTCGAGCGCGCCGAAGATCCGGGCTGCCTTCCCCATCGCGTAGAACGCGCAGGCGGCGAACCGCCCGTAGGCCATCCGCTCCGCTTCGTCGGCTCCGTCGAGCTTCTCCCCGGCGAGCGCGACCATCGCCACGGCCATGATGTCGAGGTCGGCCGCGCCGTACTCGGCGGCCTTGGGGGCGGTGCGCATCACCGCGTCGTTGGCGTGCTTGAACCACCACTCGGAGATCTCCGAGACCCGCTCCTGGATCTGCTCGTCCCGGGCTACCGCTCGGGCGTGCTGCGCCTCCCCGTTCATGCGACGACCATGGTGCGCGGGCCGGTGCCGATCGCGACGACGTCCGCGCCGGTCTTGTCCTCGACCTGCTGGATGAAGTCCAGCGCCTCGGTCGGGATCTTCTCCTTCTGCGCCCGGAAGTCCCCGTCGAGCCCGGCGACCTCGGGCCAGCGCTGGTCGACCATGGTCAGCGCGATGTGGACGTTCGACGCCGGTCCGCCGTTGGCTTCGACGGCGCGCCGGACGAGGTCTTCGTCCCAGAGCCCGACCCGCCGGACCTTCTTGGTGACGGTGGTCAGCTCCGGCTCGAGCCCGAGGTCTTCCCAGCTGGTCTCGCCGTACAGGTGCCCCGAGTCGCCCGCCACCCGGATCGGGTAGTACCGGCAGACGATGATCACGTCGGTGGTCCGGGCCTGCCATGGCGAGATCCCTGCCATGGCGAGGAAGTCGATCGCGCGGCAGTCCGAGGACGTGCACTTCGGGTAGTACCCGGCGTGCAGCCCGAGCCCGTAGCCCTGGGTGCCTTCGATCAGCACCCGGTGGTTCGCCCGCAGGCGGTCGGCGATCAGCGGTGCGGTGGAGGTGAGGTGACCGAGCTGGCGCAGCTCCCACTCGTAGTCGTATCCGATCTCGGCGGTGCGCATGATCCGTTCGGACCGGGCCGCCCCGATCCCCTTCCCGGTCGAGCCGAGCCGCATGGTGAGCTGGGCAAAGCTCTCAGCGTCCTTGTGCCGGTCGGTGAGGATCGTCGCCTGCGCGTCGATCCAGAGCCGCTCGCGGACGTCGTGGCCGCAGCGCTCGGCCCACTCGATCTCCTTCCGCAGCACCTCTATCTCGATCTCCGACCCGGCGCTCACCACGAGCTGGGCGGTGGGGTCGATGACGGCCGCCACGGGCAGCGCCCGGAAGGCGAACTTGTGGCCGAGGTCGTCGTAGGCGGTGTGTCCGGCGTTCGGCCCGGCGACGCGCACGGCGACGTGCGGGATCCGCGCGTCGCGGTCTTCCCGCGCTGCGCGCGCTGCGACGTGGCCCTTCGCTTCCGATCCGAACTGCCCGCCGACGACGACGGTGACCCGCCCCGCTTTGTTGGTCATCCTGACTCTCCGTTCCTCAGTAGGAAATGCCATCCGTGCTCTTCGGCGTCACCCGAGTGGCTCTTGACTTGGCCCACCCGGACGATACCGCGGGCCTCGAGTTGGGCCCTCGTCCCCCGTTTGATCGATGCCCCCTGGATCGCCAGTTCGATCCGCTGCTTCGGCCCGGTCGCCCAGGGGTCCTTCGGGTCGCCTGCCCACACCTTCAGGTTGTGCACGCGCACCAGGTACTTCAGCACGCCGATCAGTTCGGAGGTGTGCATCTCCGACCCGATCTGCGCGAGCGCCTTGTCGGCGTAGAGCGAGTACCGCTCGACGACGAGCACGGCGACCTCATCTCGGGTGATCATCCGGGCGATCTGGTCGGCCGCTGCGACGGGGTCGGTCTCGGTGGTCCAGGCGCAGACGGGCTTCTCGTCGACTTCCTGGATGAACGCTGCGATCCCGACGTGTTCGTCGCCGGGGTCGACCGCCACGAGCAGCTTCCGCTCGGGCAGCGTGTGCGTTGCCCCGATCCGGCGCTCGTCTGCCTCTCGCTTCGCCTTCGCTTCGGCTGCCTGCGCGATCTTAGGCATCGGGCATCTCCAGCCACTCGCGCCGCACAGCTTCGGTGCAGCTCGGGCACAGCGCGCCGACGGGCTCGCCGGGTACGTACTCCCAGTCCTCGCCCGCCCGGACGGGCACCGCCACCAGGGCTTGGCGGAGGTGGCCGCCGACGCGGCGGTCGCAGACGGCGCAGCGCACGGAGTGGGCGTGGACCCGCGGCCCGAGCATGACGTCCTTGGCTTCGTGCATCAGACTGGCCACCTCCCGTTGACGATGTCGTCCCAGACCGAGGAGATCGCGAGCATCTGCGGCGTGTTCGGCAGTGCGACCATCGTCTCCCGTTCGGTCTTGAGGAACAGCTCCGAGCGCCTCCGCACCTCGGCTGCGACCGCGGCGAACGACGACGGGTATTCGACCACCCGCAGCAGCTGGGTCCAGGCCATGTCCTCGGCTGGGCTCTCCTGCGGGCTGTACTGCCCGCGCCCGGCTGGTATCCGCGCCATCAGTGCTCACCCCATCTGCTCACGTCGGCTTCCATCACGATCCCGAACATCTCGGTGCCCAGCTCGGCCGCCCTAGCCGCGACGTCCGACGCTATCGCACTACTCTGGTCCTCGGTCAGGTCCCCGGGGAGGTCAAGGTACTGGCTGTCGTGGACGGTCATCACGAGGATCCCGGGGTGCCGCCGTTCGGTGTCGATCGTCCAGTCCTTCGCCAGCTCCGCCAGCGACGGTTGCACGTACTGGTTGAACGCCTGGTGCCCGCCGTACTGGAGCTCGTAGTCGGTGAACCACCGGCGCTTGCCGTTGGCCAGCTCGACGTAGTGGTGCGCCAGCGCGAACCGGGAGTAGGTCTGGATCGCCCGGCCGAACTCGGGGAACATCGCCCGCCACTTGGCGACGATCTCCTGGCTCTCGCCGTCGCTGAACGAGATGCCCAGCAGCTCCCGGATGGTCTGCTGGAACTTCCGCCACCCGACGCCGAAGATGAAGCTGAAGTCGGCGCGCTTCCCGACCTGCCGCAGGTCGAACCACTCGGGGTCGCCCTTCCGCACTCCGAAGAGCTCGGTGGTGACGATGCCGTGCAGGTCCTCCCCGGCTTCGATCATCTCGATCATGGCCTGGCAGCGTGCCTTCTTCGCGGCGACCCGCAGCTCGGCTTGGGCGAGGTCGACCTCCCAGCCGTTCGGGAACGGGAACAGCGACCGGGGGTGCGGCACGTCGTCGGGCAGCAGCTTCAGCTTCCCGCTGTGGGGCAGCGCCTGCGCCTGGAACCGCTCGACCGATATCCGCCCGCTGCGTACGTGGGTCTGCCGGAAGCAGGTGCGCAGCCTCCCGTCGGGTCCGACCATCTCGGCGTAGCCGCGGTACCACATGGTCTGGGCGGTGTCGTACTTCCGCCACCGGCTGTACTCCTCGATGTGCGGTGCCCCGGCCTCGCGCAGCCTCCGCAGCACATCTTCGTTCAGTGCGGGCTCGCCCTTCTCTGTGACCTCGACGGGGATCAGCCCGAGCTGCCCGGGCTCGTGCCCGAAGTAGTAGGCCTTCGCTGCGTTGACGCTCGGGGTGAACGGCAGCTGTCGGGCCAGCTCCTGCTTGTGCCGCTCGAGGACCTCGGCGGCGTCCAGCGAGCGCGAGGCGTCGTACGGCATGCCGCGCTTCTCCATCAGGTACAGGCACTGCATGTACTCCAGTGCCTCTTCGACCCACTCGCGGGGGATCTCGTCCTCGGCTACCAGCAGGCGCTGGTGCCAGCACAGCCGGGTGGTCAGGTTCGTGTCCTTGGCTGCGTACGGGGCGATGATGTGCCACGGCACCAGGTCGTACCCGGGTTCCGTCTTCGGCCCGAGCCAGCGCTTGAGCACTCGCTGCTCGTCGGCTTCCCCGACGCCCCACAGCCGTTCGGAGGTCGGCTTCAGCGAGGAGTTCTCCAGCGGCCACAGCTCCTTCGCCACCAACTGGCTGTCCCACCCGACCTTCTGCGCCAGGTCGACCCCGCCCCAGTGCCGGGTGCCGACCCGCAGCTTCTCCAGGTCGAACTTCGCGTTGTGGAAGTCGAGGCTCTCCTGCTCGAACAGCCACAACAGCAGGTAGTCCCACTCCGATTGGGGCAGGTTGACGTCGTCTGTCGCGAACAGGTCCATCTGCCCACCGGCGTACTTCTTCCGGGCCCAGGTGGGCAGCACCTTGTCGCGCACGCCCTGGTCGAACGGGAAGGCGTAGTCGACCACGCCTTCGCCGGTCTCGATCGCCCGGCGCAGCGCGGCCTCATCCCGGACGATCTCGTCGGGGATCCAGCCCACCGACACGATCGCGGTGCGCACGCCGTCGTCTGCGTACAGCCCGTTGGTCTCGGTGTCTACCGCCACCGGCACGCCGAGGCTGCCGGGCTTCAGCACCTCGGACGGGACGGGGACGGGCACGTCTCCGGCGGCGTTGAGCTCGAGCGCGTCGCGCGCCGCCGACAGCAGCGCCGCGCTGGCATTCAGCTTCGGCATCCTGGCTCCTCCTGGTCTGGTCTTCCATCGTACCACGCGGCTTGCGTAACTGGCAAGCCCATCCTACCCCGACACGTTGACACGGCCCCCCGAAGCATTCCGCCCCCACGGCTCTTCCCGCACCCGCACCCGAGCGCCCTCACGCGCGCACGCATTTAGTGCGTATCCCTTCCGAAAGTAGTGTCATCAGTGTCAATAGATCTTCTTCCGCGGCGAAAGCCGGTCTTCGTTGACTCGTCGGGCTCGTGTCGGGGCGGTGTCTAAGCCCCTCACGCCGGTGTCTCGGGCCCGTCGGGCAGCTCGAGGATCCGCTGGATCAGCCAGTCGGGCAGCTTCCCGGCTCGGGCTGCGCCCTCCTCGACGGCCGCTTGGTAGGACGCCGAGCGCGTAGACACGAGACCCGCAGTGTCACCGCCGGACCCTTCGACCAGCCCGAGAACGTAATCCGAGAGCTCCTCGTC
>DATLUW010000308.1:0-3891 GCA_035577825.1 Actinomycetota bacterium
GAAGTCGGTCAGACGGTGCTGGTTCGACCCGTCCGCGTCCATGGCGTAGATCTCGCGGTTGCCGTCCCGGTCGCTCGTGAACACGATCCGCCGGCCGTCGGGCGAGTATTCGGGCTGCTCGTTGTCGCCGCCGCCCCCGGCCGCTGCGCCCGCTCCCGTGAGCTGCCGGCGACCGGAGCCGTCGATCCCGATCACGAAGATCTGCCGGGAGCCGTCCGCGGCGGTCGAGGTGAACGCGATCTCCTTCCCGTCCGGCGTCAACGCCGGGTCCTTGTCGCCGGCGCTCGGGTCGCGCGTCACCTGCCGCTTCCCGGAGCCGTCGGCGTTCATCACGAAGATGTGGAGGTCGCCGGCCTCCTGGCTGGACCACGTGATCTTCGTGCCGTCGGCCGACCAGGCCGGGAACCCGTCGAACCCCGGGTCGGTCGTGAGCCGAACCTTGTCGGTTCCGTCGGGGTTCATCGTGTAGACGTCCGGGTTCCCGTGCTGCTTGCTCACCCAGACGAGCCGCTGGGCGGTCGGGCTCCACTCGGCGCCGCCGTCCTCGGCGGGGTCGTGCGTGATGGCCTTGGCGTCGGTCCCGTCCGAGTTCATGACGTAGACGTCCTTGTTGCCGTTCTTCGTCTGCGAGAACACGACCTGCGAACAGTCCGGGGAGAACGACGGGCCGGTCTGGTCGACGCTGCCGATCGAGATGCGGGCCTGGTTCGAACCGTCCCGGTCCATCGCGAAGATCTGGGCGACAGCCGCGTCCGGCGGCGCGAGGTTGGTCGTCGAGACGTCCGCGCACGTGAACGCCGGCGGCGCGGTGCCGGTCGTGGCGTGCGACGTCGCCCCGGTCGTCGCGCCCGTCGTGGCGCTGCTCGTCGCCCCGGTGGTCGCGCTGCTCGTCGCCCCCGTCGTCGCGCTCGAGGTCGCGCCCGTGGTCTTCCCGGCGCCGGTCGTCCCGGTGGCCCCCGGCTGGCCGCCGCGGCTGACCGCGAAGACCAGCCCGCCGGCGACCACCAGGGCGGCCACGATCGCGCCGACCATGACGCCGCGGTTCGGACGTCGCGGCTCCGTACCGCCGCCGTCGGGCGGAAGCGGCGGCGGGGGCGGCGAGGTCCACACGTCGGGCGCGGGCACCGGCGGCGGTCCCGCCACGACGGTTCCTCCGGCGCCCCCCGGGGGCGGCGGCGCGACCGGCCCGCCCGACGGCTCCGCGGCCGGCGCCCCGAGCCCCAGCGCGTCGCGGGCCGCCGCCACGAACTCGACGCACGTCGCGAACCGGTCGTCCGGCGCCTTGGCCATCGCCCGCGCGACGACGGCGTCGACGCCCTTCGGGAGCTCCGGGCGCACCTCGCTCGGCGGCGGCGGTTCCTGGTGGATGTGCGCGAACAGCGTGGCGATGTCCGACGTCTCGGCGAACGGCACGACGCCGGTCAGGCACTCGTACATCACGCACGCCAGCGAGTACTGGTCCGCGCGGCCGTCGATCGCGCGGCCCTCGACCTGCTCCGGCGCGACGTAGTCGATCGACCCCACGAACTGCCCGGTGGCCGTCATCGAGCGTTCGGCCCGCCGGAACTCCTTCGTCAGCCCGAAGTCGGTCAGGTAGACGTGGTCGGGTTCGTCCGAGGACGCGGCCGAGCCGGACGCGATCAGGATGTTCGCCGGCTTCACGTCGCGGTGGACGAGGCCGCGCGCGTGGGCGGCGTCGAGCGCGCTCGCGACCTGGCGCAGGATCGGAACCCCGCGCGCGGGCGGGAGGGCGCCGGCGTCGACGATGAGCGCCCTGAGGTCGGTGCCGTCGACGTAGCGCATCGCGAGCCACAGCACCCCGTTGTCCTCGCCGGTGTCGTGGATCGGGATGATGTTGGGGTGGTCGATGGCGGCGGCCATGCGGGCCTCGCGCTCGAACCGCTTCCGGAACGACGGGTCCTGGGCCACCTCCGGCGCCATGACCTTGACCGCGACCCGCCGTTCGAGCCGCGTGTCGAACGCCAGGTAGACGACGCCCATGCCGCCGTGTCCGATGACCGCGTCAAGGCGGTACTGGGCGAGCGTCGTGCCGAGGCGCGGATCCGACGACATTGCCCCTTTCCTACCACGGCGCCCGCCTGGGCCGAACCCAATCGTCCGGGGGACGCCCGGGATCGGGTCGATGGACGTTCGCGGATGCGGGTCGCGGCAGGGGCAGCAGTGGCGGCGCAGCACCCGAGCGAGGTGGTCCTCCCCGTCGCTGGCCGATCGCGAGTTCGCCTCCGTTGGACGATGTCCGCCGGCGCGGGCCATTGTTCGTCCACTGTGAACATCGAACAGGGGCGCGTGACCGCTCGCGAGCGGCTCGGGATCGACCGGCTGAAGGACGGGCAGGAGGAGGGGCTCGCGTCGGTGTTCGGCGGGCGGGACACGCTCGTCGTGATGCCGAGCGGGGCCGGCAAGTCGGCGATCTACCAGGTCGCCGGGCTGCTGACCCCGGGGACGACCGTGGTGGTGTCGCCGATCCTCGCCCTGCAGCGCGACCAGCTCGCATCGATCGTCGAGCACTGTGCCGGCGGGGGCGTCCAGGTCAACTCGGATCTGTCCGAGTCGAGGCGGGCCGAGGCGCTCGCCGAGATCCGGCGCGAGGGCATCGAGTTCGTGTTCCTCGCTCCGAACAGTTCGACCGGCGGGACACGCTGGAGGCGCTCGGCGAAACGGTGAGCCTGTTCGTCGTCGACGAGGCGCACTGCGTGAGCGAGTGGGGCCACGACTTCCGGCCCGACTACCTGCGGCTCGGGACGGTGATCGAGTCGCTCGGCCGGCCGACGGTCCTCGCGCTCACGGCCACGGCGGCGCCGCCCGTCCGCACGGAGATCGTCGAACGCCTCCGCATGCGCGACGCGAACGTCATCGTCACCGGGTTCGACCGCCCGAACATCCACCTCGCCGTCGAACGGTTCGAGGAGGAGCGCCACAAGCGCGAGGCCGTGCTCGAGGCCACCGAGGCGGCCGAAGGCGCCGGCATCGTGTACGCGGCCACGCGGCGGGAGACCGAGGAGGTCGCCGAGGCGCTCCGTGAACGCGGCGTCGAGGCGGCCCCGTACCACGCCGGGCTCGGGCGGAAGGAGCGCGAGCGAGTCGAGCACGACTTCATGGACGGACGCGTCCGGGTGATCGTCGCGACGATCGCGTTCGGCATGGGCATCGACAAGCCGAACGTCCGGTTCGTGTTCCACCACGACATCAGCGGCTCGCTCGACGCGTACTACCAGGAGATCGGCCGCTCCGGCCGCGACGGCGACCCCTCGCGAGCCATGCTGTTCTACCGGCCACAGGACCTCGGCCGGCAGCGGTTCTTCGCGGCCGGCGGGCACGTCCCGGCCGAGCAGCTGGCGCGCGTCGTCGACGCGGTCGAAGACGAACCCGTCGACCCCGAAGAGCTCGCGGCGAAGACCGGCATCGCGCCTACGCCGCTTGCGGCCGCGCTCTCACTCCTCGAGGACGCCGGTGCGGTTCGGCAGCTCGCCGACGGGCGCGTCGCGGCCACCGGCGCCGACGCCGGCGTCGCTGTGGCGGTCGAGGAGACCGCCCTCGCCCAGGAACGCCGCCGTTCGTACGCCCGGTCGCGCGTCGAGATGATGCGCCGGTTCGCCGAGGTCCACGACTGCCGGCGGGAGTTCCTCCTCAACTACTTCGGCGAGCCGTTCGAGGGCCCGTGCGGGAACTGCGACAACTGCAACCGCGGGATCGTGACCGGCGCGCACGCGATGCCGTTCCCGATGTCCTCCCGCGTCGCGCACCCGCAATGGGGGACCGGCGTCGTCCAGCGCTACGAGGACGACACGATGGTTGTGCTGTTCGACGACATCGGCTACCGGACGCTCTCGGTCCCGGTTGTCCGGCGCCGCGGCCTGCTCACGCCTGCGG
>DATLUW010000309.1:0-2124 GCA_035577825.1 Actinomycetota bacterium
CCACTCCGTGAGCGACGCCAGCTTCTCCGGGTTGTCGAGTGAGAGTCCGTGGGTCGCGCCAGCGCGGGAGCGGAAGAACACCCGCATCACGGCGTCCGGCGGCCACTGAGGCTGGAGGATGTTGAACACTTCCTGCGCCTGCTTCAGGTTCATCGGTTCCCCCAGAGCCAGTCCCACTCGAACCGCAGCCTCATGCGCCAGTTCCACGTCGAGCCGGCGAGGAGGCGTGAGAGCTTCAGGTAGAATTGCTTCTCGCTGATCTTCCCACTCGGGGAACCGATCAGACCAAACTCACTCTCGTAGACCGTGATCGCGTCGATCAGCCGCTTCTCTCCGGGTGACACAATGATTCGATCAGGCTGACTTCCAGCGGGGTAGTAGACCACCACGGCATCATCGACGCCGGCGGCGGGGTCCAGGTGGATCGTGTAGTCGTGGCCCAGGAACCCGGCGCACTCGCCGTTCGGCATCAGGCACCCGCACGTGGGACACTTCGGAATCTCGTTCATCGCACCTCCACCTGCGCGCAACGACCCATGCAGATCACGAGTGTGAACACCAGCACGTGAAGCAGAATCACGCCGACTGCTGACCAGGCGTAACGGTTCATGAGTGGCCCTTGTCGTTCTTCGGATAGTCGTTCACGTAGAACCCTTTCCCGATCAGCTTGAAGTTCGAGCGCGCCGGCACTCGCTTCGTCTCTCCGTCGCAGTATTCCACGGGCTCGTCGTCGTCACCTCCGCCGGAGATGATGACGGGGCACGTGGTCGTGGGCGGGTCGTTGAGCGATTCGAGCCGGTCGAACCGGTACCCGCACCTCTGGCACTCGTAGACATAGACCGGCATCCTAGAAAATTCCCCGCCTGCGTAGCTCCTCGCGCGCGGCGACGTAGAACCTGCTCCGGCTCCAAGAGGAGGGCAGCTTGTGGCGGATGTAGCCCATGACGTTCCAGAGGTGGTCTGTGCCCATCAGGCTCGCGGTGCGCGTGGTGCCGTAGCCGTCGGTCCACTCGGCGGCGGGCACCCCGGGCTCCAGGTGCATCGGGCGCCAGGACCAGATGTCTTTCTTCCCCGGGACGAACACGTGTCCCTGGGCGATCAGTGGTGCAAGGTCGGCGCGCGCCATCAGTCCCTCAGTATCCCGAGCACCTCATCGGTGGTCAGGATCGTGTAGGGTGTGGCGTCGATCGTGACGGAGCCGCCGGCGTACTTGCCGATCAGGATGCGGTCACCGACCCGGATGTCGCTCGGAACGGTCGTCCCGTCGGGACGCTGCTTGCCGGGGCCCACGGCACGGACGATACCGATCGTGGGGCGCTCCTGGGCGCTGCTCGGGATGAAGAGCCCGCCCTTCGTCACCTGCTCCGCGTTCTCCACCATGCTCACGAGCAGTCGGTTGCTGAGGGGTTCAAACGTCATCGGAAACTTCCTCCTGAGCGTAGGTGTCTTCGCGGTCCATGAAGAGGGCGTCGTCGTCGAGCGCCGCATCCCCAAGCATCACGAGCGTGTAGGGGTCGATCCCCTTGCCGTAGTTCACCGAGTCGAAGTACCTGTTCGAGGGGATGTGCAGGCCCTGAAGGTACGCATCCATCGTGCGGTCCATCGCGACGGACGCTGCGTTGAGGTCGTCGAGCGCGATCTCCTGCTGCTCCACGTCGAGCGCGAACATGGACTGGTGGAAAATCTCACCAGCCGGATGTAGGATCACCCCCTTTGGCTGATCTTTCGTGACACGGGTTGAGCGGTACTTCAGCTTGCGGACGATGTCGTAGATCGAGCCCCCGTACTCCCCGACGCTGCGGTACTTCTGGGAGAGGTAGGCGCCGTAGAGTAGCTCGTGCATGTTGCGGCCGGCGAGCGTGAGGTAGTTCCCGAGCCCGATCCCCGGGCCGACCGTCTTGTGTTGCTGGTGGAACACTTTCCCGTAGACCACGACGACCCGGTCGGGACGGCCGATGAATCGGGCCCCGCTCGTGAGGTGCCAGCCGACGAAGGGCTGCTCCACTTCGAGCGTCTGCTCCACGGGGTACTTGTCTTCCCAGAACTCCAGGGGCTCGACGAGCGCCCGGGTCAGGTCCACTTCCTTCTGCTCCTTCTCCGTCATGAAGGTGCCCGGAGGCGGTA
>DATLUW010000310.1:0-7334 GCA_035577825.1 Actinomycetota bacterium
GTGATCGACGACCACCCGGGTGGTCGGCCGGAGCCCGTCGAGCAGGCCCTCGAAGTCGCCGGGCGTGACCACCAGGCTGAGCGGGAAGAGGCCGGTCCGGACCCCCGGCGGCGCCAGCCGGGTCGCCGTGAGCCTCGAGAAGTCCCACGCCCACACGCCGTCGCGCCCGAGGTACAGGTCGCGTTCGGTGGTGGGTTCGACCAGCGCGAACCGGGCCCCGAGCGGCGACCGCCACACCCGGACCGTGTGGTCGCCGAGCAGCAGCGAGAACGGCCCCGCGTCGAACAGCCCCCCGGTGTCGCCGAGATCCGGGATGCCGAGGTCGACGTGGACCACCACGGTGCCGCTGATGGTGGGGTCCGACGCCAGCGCGGACGCCGTCTCGGCGGCCAGTCGATCGGCCGAAACCGGCGGGAGGCGCACCGGGCCCCGCGTCGCCGCGCGCACGCCGACGACGGAGCCGACGGCCATCACGACCACCGCCACGACCAGCAGGACGCGCTTCACGTTCGATTGTCTAGCACGTGACGTGGCCGCCCACGGCTCCCGTCACGACAACTCCACGCCTCAATCCTTCGAGGTCCCGCGCGTGTCCTGCGACGAGCGGTAGGCGATGTCTACCCGCGGGCCTCCCGGAACCGCCGCCGGAGGTCGTCCTCGCTCATGGCGTCGAGGTCGAGCCCCTCGGCCGCGGCCATCGCCACGAACCGGTCGTACCGGTCGGCGAACCCGCGGATCGTGCGGCGGAGCGCGGTCTCCGGATCCACGCCGAGCTTCCGGGCCACGGAGGCGACCGCGAACAGGACGTCGCCGACCTCCCCCTCGGCCTCCTCGGGCGTCCCGACGCGTTCGAGCTCGTCGACCTCCTCGCGGAGCGCGGACATCGCGCCCTCGGTGGTCCGCCACTCGAACCCCCACCCCGCGGCGCGCCGCAGCACCTTCGACGCCCGGGCCAGGGCCGGCAGCGTCTCCGGGATGTCGTCCTCGACGGCGCCCTGCCCGCTCGAGCCCTTCTCGTCGGCCTTGATGCGCTCCCAGTTCACGAGCACCTCGTCGGCGCCCGACACGCTCACGTCGCCGAACACGTGCGGGTGCCGGCGGATCAGCTTGCGGGTGATCCCCTCGGCCACGTCGTCGACGTCCCACCTGCCCTCCTCGGCCGCCATCTGGGCGTGGAACACGACCTGTAGCAGCAGGTCGCCGAGCTCGTCGCGGAGCCGTTCGTCGTCGCCGCCGTCGATCGCGTCGAGGACCTCGTGCGCCTCCTCCAGCAGGTGCCGCGCGAGCGTACGGTGGTCCTGCTGCGCGTCCCACGGACAGCCGCCCGGCCCGCGCAGCCGAGCCATCACCCGAACCAGGTCGAGGAGCCGCTCCCCGCCCTGCGAGGAGGGAACGGGGCCGTCCGGGACCCCCTCCGGCCGCCCGGCCGCTCCCGGAACCGCGTCCTGCCGCGGTTCGGCCGGCCCGGTCACGACGGGCTCGGCGAGGGCAGCGCGGTCGCGGTCGTGTCGAGCGGGATGACGGAGAGCGTCTGGGGATCGACCCGCCCGTAGCGGGGGTTCACCTCGACGCCGTTGTCGAACTGCCCCCGGTACCACCTCTCGAGGGCCGGACCCTGGAGCTCCTGCTGGAGCTGCGGCCGAACCGACGAGTACGGCGCGATCTCCGACGAGATCAGCCGGATGATCTCCCATCCGAGCCCCGTGTGGACCGGCTTGCCGATCTCCCCCGGCTGGAGCGAGAGCGCCGCCGCCACGAAGTCCGGCGGAAGCTGCCCGATGGGCACCGTGCCGATGTCGCCGCCGTTCGCGGCCGACCCCTTCTCCGTCGAGTACTTCTTGGCGAGGTCCGCGAAGTTCTCGGGGGTCACCTCCTTGGAGATCCGCTCGGCCTGCTGCCGGTTCGGGAGCTGGATGTGCGCCACGTGGATCTGCGTGAACTGCGGCTTGTCCCGCTCGTAGGCGGCCCGGAGCTCCGACTCCGGGATGGCCGCCGCCGCGACCGCCCGCTGGACCTTCCCCTTCAGCAGCTGCTCGCGGACCAGCCCCTCGAACCCGCTCTCCGGGAGGCCGTACTGCCCCAGGACCTGGCGGACCTGATCCGGTCCGAGCTGCTGCTCGAGCGCCTTGACCGAACGCTGCACCTCGTAGGGCCGAACGCGGATGTCGTGCGCGACCGCGTACGCCCGCACGATCTGGCGTTCGATCAGGAGCCCGATCGTGTAGCGCAGGCACGGGCTCCGCGGAGGTTCGCCGGCGGTCTGCGTTCCGCACGACTGCCGGAGGAACGCCGACAGCACCCGCGCCACCGGGACCGTGGCCGCGACCTCGTCGTCGCCGATCGAGACGCCGTGCACGATCGCCGCCGGGCGGTGGAACGCGTCGCCGCACGCGGTGAGGGCCACCAGCAGGACGAGCGAGCAGGCGGCCGAGCGGACGAGACGACCGGGCGTGGACACGGGCTCGATTGTATCGATGCACCTGAGCATGGCCTGAACGCGCACCGGCCGCCGCTGCCTCGGCCCGCCTCCGGGCATCGGCGTGGGCCTGTCGACCCTGCGCTACTCGGGCTCTTCGGCGTCGTCGGGCGCCTCGTCCTCGGGCGCGACCTCGCCGCCCGACCACTGCCGGCCGGGCAGGATGATGCTGGACGACGTCCCCACGGCGACCGGCTTGCCGTCGGCGTTCAGCAGCTCGCACGAGGCCACCGCCAACGACCGCCCCCGGTGCGTCACGGTCGCCTCCGCGGTGAGCTCGCGCATGTCCGGGAACACCGGCCGGACGAAGTTCACCTTCAGGTCGAGCGGCGCGAACACGGCCCTCGCCGGCACGGTCGTGTGCACCGCCCCGGCGAGCGCGGTGTCGACGATCCAGGCGATCGCGCCCCCGTACAGCGCCCGCGCGGGGCTGTTCAGCCATTCGGTGGCCGGCTGGACGAACACCGCCCGGCCCTCCCGGACCTCGGTGAACCGGCCACCGGTGAAGTGGTGGATCGGCGGCGCCGGCAGCTCTCCGGCGATCAGCTTCCGGTACACCTCGAGCCCGCCGAGCTCGTCCCACACCTCCGGCGGCACGACCTCGCCCTGGACGGGGCGCTGCCACGGGTCGGGCGTGTCGTAGGTCGGGCGGTACGGCGGGAGCGACTCGGGGTCGGGCGGCTCGGGGGTGACCGGCAGCGGATCGAACAGGAAGCACCGCGTCGTCCCGTGTGCGAGCAGCCGCCCGGCGGCGTCCTCCACGCGGATCTCCGACAGCGCGACGCGCGCTCCGGTGTGGATCAGGTTCGCCCGGCCGATGAGCTCACCGCTCCGCGTCGACGCCGGCCGGAGGTAGTTCATCGACAGGTCGCTCGTCACGAGCAGCCGCCCCGGCGGGAGCGACGTGGCGATCGCGGTGCCGAGCGGCGCGTCCGCGACGAACGCCATCGTCCCCGCCGAGAACAGCCCCGCCGGCGTCTGCCACCACGGCGACGCCGGCATCGAGAACGTCGACGAACCCGGCCCCGCGTCGACCGGTCGCAGCCCGGTCAGGTGGTGCATGGGCGGCGCCGGCGTCCTCCCGGCGAGCGTCAACCGCATGCGTTCGAGCCCGGTGAACCCGAGCACCGACGGGTCGCTGTACCCGCCCCGAACCGGCTCCTGCCAGATCGGCACGACGGGTCGAGTGTCGGTCGAAGAGGGCTCCGCCACGGCGCCGCGAGTCTAGCCGTGGGCCCGGACGAACCCGGTTCGCGGCGTGATCAGGCGTCCTTCCATTCGGTTCGCAGCAGGCCCATGAGGATCACGTCGTAGCGGCGGCCGTCCCGAGCGAGGTGTTCGCGGAGGCGGCCCTCCTCGACGAAGCCCAGCCGTTCGTACAGGGCGCGGGCGCGGTCGTTGTAGCCGAACACGTCGAGCCAGATTCGGTGGAGGTTCAGCTCCTGGAACCCGTACCGGATGGTGACGCGCGAGGCATCGGTCCCGAAGCCCTTCCCCCATTCCGAACGGCGCCCGACGGAGAGGCCGAGCACGGCCGACCCGTGGAGGTGGTCGACGTCGTACAGGCGGGTCATGCCCACCAGGCGGTCGCCGTCGAGCGCGTGGACCGCGAAGGTCACGCTCGCCGGCCAGTCGTCGCGCCAGCGTTCGATCTGGGTTCGGGCTTCTGCGACCGAGAGCGGCCGCGAGCCCTGGTCGAACCCCAGCCGCTGGAACTCCGGCTCGTCGTGCCAGGCCGCGAGCTCCTCAACGTCGGCGTCGATGTCCCACGCGGCGAGCCGGACGAGATCGCCCCGGAACAGGTCGAGCTCCTCGGGGCGGTGCGGTTCATCTGCAGTCATGGCGATCCTTTCGAAGGCTGCCCACACCGCGACGATCTTCGCGGCGCAGGTTGGTGGTTGGAAACGAAGAAGGCCGCCCACGTCGGGGCGGCCGAGGACGATCCAGGATCGCCTACCGGGACGCCACCGAGGGACGACTGGGTCGCGGAGTTCGCATCACGTGTCATCCCTCCTCTCGGTGGAGCCGCTCGTCGGACGCTCGGAGTGTACGAGACGGAGGCGGTACTCGGACTCCGGGAGGTCCGGGTTCGACGCCAGCGGCTGGTGCCGTCCCGTGGGCTCGAACCCGCACGAGCGGTACAGGGCGACGGCAGGCTCGTTGCCGTCGGTCGCCCACAGGTTGACGATCCGGGCGCCGCGGCCGCGGGCCCAGTCGACGACCGTCTCCACCAGGGCGCGTCCGGTTCCACCGCGTCGAACCCCCGGATCCACCCACATGGACACGAGGTGCACCGCGTCGGCGCCATCCTCGGGGTAGCCCCCCGCAAGCCCCACGAACCGTCCGTCCTCCACCGCGACGAACGTCACCCCGTCGCCACTCCGGCCCCTGCCCGCCCACTGCCGCCAGTCGGCCTCGGTCCGGTCGCGCTCACCGTCGAGCGACGAACCGAACGCCTCCGGCGAGTCCGCCAGCGCGCGGAGCCGGACGTCGCGCAGCGGTTCCCAATCGTCCTCGATGGTTCGACGAATCTCCATCGCTCGCAGTCTCCCAGCCGGACGGCGAGACTTGCGCGATGTCGCTCACGATCCGCGCGGCCTCAGCGGAGGACGCCGATGCGATCGCCGGAGTCCACATCGACGGGTGGCGGTGGGGATATCGCGGACAGCTGCCGGACGAGTTCCTCGACGGCCTCGACCCAGTTACGCGCGCCGCCCGGTGGCGCGCGATCCTCGCGGGTGAGCTCGGCCCGGCGTCGACGTTCGTCGCCGAGCGCGAGTGGCGAGTGGTCGGGTTCGCGTCGTGCGGGCCGGCCCGCGACGACGACTCCTCCGGCGCCGGCGAGGTCTACGCGATCTACGTGGAGGAATCGGCGGCAGGAACCGGCGTGGGTGCCGCGCTCCTCCATCAGGTGGTCATGGAGCTGCGCGACCGCTTCGCGTTCGACTCGGCATTCCTGTGGGTCCTCGAATCGAACGCCCGCGCCCGCCGGTTCTACGAACGCGAGGGCTGGCTCGCGGACGGCGTCGCGAAGACCGATGTCCTCGGCGGCGTCACCGTCCGGGAGTTGCGCTACCGGGCGCGTACGATTGGCCGCAGCCCATGATCCTCCTCGTCGGCGTGCTGGCCCTGGCGGTGATCGTCGGCTACGCGATCGGCGGCCGGCTCCGCAACCTCGAGACGCTGCGACTCCGCTGGTGGGGGCTCGCGATCGCCGGGCTGTTCCTCCAGCTGCTGCCGTTCCCGGCGAGCTGGCCGCACGGCGTCGCGGTCGCGGCGCTGCTGGCGTCGTTCGTGCTGCTCGTCGTGTTCGGCGTGCTGAACTGGCGGGTGGCCGGCGTTCCGGTGATCCTGTTCGGGCTCTGTCTCAACGGGCTGGTGATCGCGGTGAACCAGGGGATGCCGGTGACGCTCGGCGCCCTGGAGGGATCCGGTCAGGCGTCCCTCCTCGACGAGCTGGTCCACAACGGCGGCACGAAGCACCACCTCGCGACCGACGGCGACCATCTCGTGTTCCTGAGCGACTCGATCGGAATCCCGAAGCCGATCGGGCAGGCGGTGAGCGTGGGGGACCTGCTCGTCTACGCGGGACTGGTGTGGGCGATCGCCGGGGCTATGCGGGGACGCTCTCGGGAGACGGCGACGGCTCCGCAACCGGAACCAGCGTCCCGCCCTGATCCTCCGGAGCCTCCGGGTCCTCCCGGGCGGTCTCCAGCCACGAACCCGGGAACGCCACCTCGATCGTAGTTCCCTCTCCGGGCGCGCTCGTCACGGTGTACTCGGCGCCGGCAACGTGGGCGCGCTCGCGCATCATGCTGAGGCCGAAGTGGCCCTCGGGCCCCGCCATTGTCGTGTCGTACCCCACCCCGTCGTCCGAGATCCGAAGCACGATGCGGTCGTCCGTCGCCTTGAGGCTGATCTCCACGGTGGACGCGCCGGAATGCTTGAGTGCGTTCATCGCCGCCTCCCGGGCGATGTGGTACGCGAGCAGCTGGATGGCCGGCGACAGATTGACCTCGTCGACGTCGGTCGTGAACTCGACCCCGGACCCGGTCGCGATGTCGGACACGAAGCTCGAGAGCGCCTCGCCGAGGCCCTTGCGGCCGAGCGGCGAACGGTGCAGGTCGCGGATCAGCGCTCGAACCATCTCGGAGGTCCGGTTCTTGGTGTCGCGGATGCCCTCGAGGTCCAGCTCGGTGGTGTCGGTGTCGCCGGAGCGCAGGTGCCGTTTGGCGACGTCGACCTGGAGCGAGAGCCGGAACAGCAGCTGCGCGAGGTCGTCGTGCAGGTACGCGGCGATCTGCGCGCGCTCGTCCTGCCGCTCCTCCGCCATGCGGTCCGAGAGCGAACGCATGATCTGCTCGCGCAGCTTGAGCTCCTCGTGCGCCTCCTCCAGCGCCCGCGTCCGGAAGAACATCTGCCTGGCGAGCACGAGCGGCATGAGCACCGCCGGAATCGCCCAGACACCCACGTAGGGGTCGACGTAGAGCTTGGCGAGCACCGCCCCGAAGAACCCGAGCCCGATGTAGTTGACGAAGAACTCCGCCGACCGCCCAATCCGCATCCGCCGGAGAACTGCCCAGTACGAAGTTCCCGTCGCCAGTGCAACGTTGCCGGCCACGAGACCGACGTTCACTACGTAGTCAGCGAGGCCAGCAAGAATGGCTGCTGGGAGGACGACCCCCCAGGGATCGTCGCGAACAGAAGCAAGCTGGTGGAAGAGCGAACTCGCCGCCAAGACAGCCATGGCCACCTGAGACCGGTTGAACACAGCCTTCAGCAGTGTGACTTCTCGCCGAAACTCTCGTGGGTCGACGGAACCGACGAATGCCACGATTCCCGCTTGCGCAGGCACGTA
>DATLUW010000311.1:0-7308 GCA_035577825.1 Actinomycetota bacterium
GGATCGCCCGCGAGGCCGAACGCCTGTACGGCCGGAAGGTGGCGTGGGGCGTGGAGATCGGCGGCGAGCGGGAGCTGTTCACCACCCTGTCGGTGCCGGTGATGACCCGGCTGCGGATGCCCGAGCGCGCCGTGCTCGACACGCTCGTGGACGCGGGCGTCGCCCGGAGCCGCAGCCACGCACTGGCCTGGTGCGTGCGGCTGGTGGCGGACAAGCAGGGCGAGTGGCTGGCGAACCTCCAGGAGGCGCTCGTGACCGTCCAGAAGGTCCGCGCCGAGGGCCCGGTCACCTCGGCCTGAACGGACGGCATTCCGCAGCGAGGCTCCGCGCGCGCCCGGCGCCCTCCGACGCGGGCGCGCGCGGATCCCCGTCCGGCCGCGTGCTCGAAACGCGTTCGTCGTCCGAGGTCGTAGGGTGGTCGGCGGCGCCCGCGTGTTCGAGTTGTCGAGTTGCGAGGTGCGTGCATGGAGATCGGACTGCAGATCCCGTCCTTCACGTGGGGCCCGGACGATCAGATCGGGCCGACGCTCGGCCGCATCGGCCTGACCGCGGACGAGTCGGGGTTCCATTCGATCTGGGTGATGGACCATTTCTTCCAGATCCCCGGCGTGGGCGACCACCGCCAGCCGATGCTCGAGGCGTACACGGCGCTCGGGTTCCTGGCGGCGCAGACCGAACGGTGCGGGCTCGGGACGCTCGTGACCGGGGTGACCTACCGGTACCCGGGCATCCTGGCGAAGACCGTCACGACGCTCGACGTGCTCTCGGGCGGGCGGGCCTGGCTCGGGATCGGGGCGGCCTGGAACCAGCACGAGCACGAGGGCCTCGGGGTGCCGTTCCCGCCGGTGAAGGAACGGTTCGAGCAGCTCGAGGACGCGTTGCGGATTGCGCTGCAGATGTGGAGCGAGGACGACGGGCCGTTCGACGGCAAGCGGTTCCATCTCACCGAGACGGTGAACCAGCCCCAGCCGGTCCAGCGGCCGCGCCCGAAGATCCTGATCGGCGGGAGCGGCGAGCAGGTCACGCTGAAGCTCGTCGCGCGGTACGCGGACGCGTGCAACCTGTTCGGCGACGCGACAACCGTCCGGCACAAGCTCGGCGTGCTGCGGGAGCACTGCGAGCGCGAAGGGCGGGACTACGAGGAGATCTGGAAGACGGCCTACTACCGGCTCGACCCGGGCCGGGAGGGAGTCCGCGTTCCGCAGATGATCGACGAGCTCGGCGCGCTCGCCGAGGCCGGCGCGCAGGGCGTGATCGGCGGGTGCCGGGGGGTGCAGTACCTGGAGCCGATCGAGATCCTCGGGCGCGAGGTCATTCCCAAGGTCGCCTCGCTGTAGCGGGCGGTCTCCGGGGCCGCCGTCGCGCTCGGGCGTCAGTCCGGCAGGCCCAGCCGGCGGGCCTCCTCCGGGCCCACGATCTCGACGTCGCGCGACTCGCTGAACAGCAGCGGCGGGATGTCGGTCGCCCGCCACCTCCCGGAAGCGTCGAGGAACTCCGCCCGCGACGAGGGGCCGGAATGGTCGATGCGCCAGAACTCGGCCCCGACTCGGAACACGACGAACCGGCCGGCCGCCGGCCGGGGATCGTCAGGCTCGTGTGGTCCCCCTCGGAGCTCGGGCACTCGCCTGCCGATTCGCAGCGGTTCGGCGGCCGGATCACCCGAATCCCGCCGCCCGGAGAACGAGCTCGGACAGGTGGCCGACCGGCCCCCGCGGGTGAATACTTGGTGCCATGGGAGTCGCGCTGCTCGTCATCGGGATCCTCGCGATCATCGGGGTCTCCATCTGGTACGGGTGGTGGGCCAAGAAGAAGCGTCAGGAGGCCCTGGCGATCGCCGCCCGGCAGCTCGGGCTCCAGTACTCGCCGGTCGACACGTTCAACTGCCTCGGGCTGCCGTTCGGGCTGTTCTCCCGGGGCGACGGGCGCGGCACGGAGAACGTCCTGTGGGGCACCTGGCAGAACCTGAACCTGCGCGAGTTCGAGTACTGGTACTACGAGGAGACCACCGACTCGGAGGGCCACACCAGCCGTTCGTACTCGCACTTCTCGTGCGTGGTGACCGAGATCCCGATGCAGTCGGCCGGGCTCTCGATCACGAAGGAGAACATCTTCACGCGCTTCGCCGACCACGTCGGGCTGCGCGACATCGAGTTCGAATCCGAGCAGTTCAACCGGGCGTACAACATCAAGTCGCGGGACAAGAAGTTCGCGAACGACGTGGTCGACGCCCGGATGATGCAGTGGCTGATGCAGTCCGGTGAGGGGTACGCGTTCGAGATGAACGGGCCGTATGTGCTCGTGTACTGCAAGCGCCGGCGGCCGAATGAGCTCGCGCCGCTGCTCGGTTCGCTGCAGCAGTACATCGGCCACATCCCGAAGGTGGCGTACAGCCTGCACGGCGACGCGGCGGCGGCCGCCCGGATGTACGGGACGGCGCCGGAGGGCGCGCCGCAGCCCGGTGGTTCGCCGCTCCCCCCGCCGGCCGGGCCGCCGGTCGCCGGTGGGCCGATGCCACCCGAAGGTGCCATGCCACCGCCGCCGCTCGGACCGGCCGTCCCGCCGCCCGCGAGCCCGGGCCCCGGCTCGTTCCAGCCCTGACCGTGGCTGTCGTCCCGCGTCCGAGTTCCGCTAGGGTTCGATCGAACGATGAACGAAGCTCGCAGCGCGACCTGAGAGAAAGGACCTCGCCGTGATCGCCGTCTGGATCATCCTCGGGATCGTCGTGCTCCTGGCGATCGCCGCGATCCTGTCCTACAACCGGTTCGTCAGCCAGCGGAACCTGATCCGCAACGCGTTCGCGAACATCGACACCGAACTGCGCCGGCGGTACGACCTCATCCCGAACCTCGTCGAGACCGTCAAGAGCTACGCGGCGCACGAGCGCGAGGTGTTCGAGGAGGTGGCACGGACGCGTTCCGCGGCCGCCGCCACCTCCGGCCAGTCGCCGGCCGCCCAGGCCGCGGCGGAAGGACCGTTCGTCGCGGCGCTGGGCCGGCTGTTCGCCGTCGCGGAGAACTACCCCGACCTGAAGGCGAACCAGAACTTCCTCGCGCTGCAGGGGGAGCTCACCAACACCGAGGACCGGATCCAGACCGCGCGGCGCTTCTACAACAACAACGTGCAGGACTACAACCGGCGCGTGCAGTCGTTCCCGTCGAACGTCATCGCCGGGACGTTCCACTTCAAGGAGGAGGAGTTCTTCGAGATCCCCGACCAGATCCGCGACGCCGGGCCGCCGCAGGTGAGCTTCGCGGCCGGGTCGCCGGGGGTGTCGTTCGGACAGGCCGCGGGCGGGGGAGCGGTCGGCGGCGGCGCCGGCGGCGCGAGCACGGCGCCCGCGGTTCCTCCCCAGGCCCCACCTCCGGCGGCCACGCCTCCGGCCGGACCTTCTCCGGGCGGCGCACCGCCCGCGAACGGTGGAGGCGGCTTCACCGGCTGAGAACCGTCGCGCCAGAACCAGCGCTGGGAACCAGCGCTGGGATCTGTTCGACGGCCTCGCATCGCGGAGCCCCGATCGACCGCGCGGATTACGGGAGCGGGTGTGGCGGTTCCAGCGTGAGCGCGCGCAGGTCGCCCGAGAAGTCGGAGCACCGCGTGGCGTCGTAGAGCAGCTCGGTTCCGCCGTTTCGCAGCACGCGCGCCGACATGAACGACAGGTCGGTCGTGGGTGCCAGCGCGGCGAGCGTGA
Source organism: Actinomycetota bacterium (assembly GCA_035577825.1). Classification (GTDB taxonomy): domain Bacteria; phylum Actinomycetota; class UBA4738; order UBA4738; family JACQTL01; genus DATBHM01. The sequence continues at coordinate 3,689 of DATLUW010000311.1, forward strand.
CGGGCCGACCGCCCGCGCGGTAGCGGCGGATGGTGACCCCGCCGCACGCGGCGTGGCTCTCGGCGAAGTACACGGACCCGTCGGCCGTCACCGACGGCGCGTACTGGAAATGCCGGTCAGGGTTCGGCACGAGGAACGTTTGCCGCGTCGAGATGCGGTACACGAACACCTTGCAGTACGGGGTGCAGACCTGCCAGGTCGCCCAGTCGCCCGCCACCTGCCCGCTCTGCGCGAACCGCGCCCACGGCCCGCTCACGCGGTCGAGCGTCCGCATGCGGCCGGTGTTCATGTCGTACAGCAGGATCTTCCACACGGTGGGCTCAGCGAACTGCCGGGTGAACAGCAGCCAGCCCCCGGAGAGCGAGGGCCCGAACTGCCGCGCGGCGCTGTTCACCGCGCGTGGCGCCCGCCGGCTCACGCCCGTCGCCAGGTCGTAGAACCGGATCTCCGAACGCCCGCCGCTCGCCTGCTGGTACACGAGCGTCGTCCCGTCGATGCCGCCGGCCATCGCGTTCGTCGCGCCGGGGTTCACCCGAATCCGCATGCCGTCGAACCGCTTCACCCACAGGACGTAGCGGCGAGGAAAGTCCGGCTGGTTCTCGGCCCAGGCGAGGTAGCCGGCACCGGCGACCGGGGTTCGCTCATCCTGGGGTGAGGACCGGATGGGGTGGTCGTCCGGGGTGCTCGCCGATGCGACGCCCGGCGCGAGCGTCGACAGGAACAGCGCAGGCACGAGCACCGCGCGCGCCGCGCGGCCAAGACTGTTGCGTCGCCAGATGAACATGTCGGACCCCCTCGGATCGCCTCCGACCGCCCGTCGGCGGGAAGGCCTCCAGATTGCCGGGCGGTCTTCGTCATGCAAGCACTCGGCACCGACGCGCGGAAGGTTGAGGCGCGGGCGGGCCACAAACGACCCAGGAATTCGCGGCGGGAAAACGACGAAGGGCCGGCTGGTCGCGACGACCTTCACCAGGCTGCAGTTCCGCGACGACCTTCACCAGGCTGCAGTTCTTGGGTCAGGCCGTGAATCGGTAGATGTCGAACTGCAGCGGATCGCACCTCACCCGGTCGAAGAGCACGGCAGTCGGATGAGCACCGATCACGACGTTGAGCCGAGAGAAGTCGACCCCGGCCGGGAGCGAGAACAGCACCTTCTGCGGTCCGTCCGGCGGATCCTCGACGACCGATGCGTTCGTCCCGCACCCGATGCCGCTTCGCCCGAAGAACACGGTCCCATCGGTGGTCACGGCGGGGGAGTGCTGCGACTTCCCCTGCGGGCCGGGGATCCTGGTCTTCTTCGAGTGCTCGATGTCGTATTCGAAGACCGTGCATTTGCCCTGCGCGTCGCACTTCTGCCAGACCACGAAGTTCCCGTTCACCTGCCCGGTCTGCAGCGCGGGGTTCCCGCTCGGTGCGGTGTCGAGCTGGCGCAAATCGTGGGTCGATCGGTTGTACAGGAACTCCGTCTTCGTGAAGGTGTGCAGGTTCTGCCGCGTGAACGCGATGAAGTCGCCCGACATGCTCGCGTAGAACTCCCAGTCGTCCGTGTTCACCGCCGCGGGGAGCTTGGTCCGGGCCTTGGTGTCGAGGTTGTAGATGAACAGGTCCGACTGCGTCCTGGCGCTGTTGGTCTGCTGGTACAGGACGAGCGGGCCGTCGACGGCCCCGGTGAACCCGAACGTGTTGTCGGCGTTGACCTGGAACCTCGGCTGCCCGGTCTTCTTCCCGAACAGGTCGTAGTGGTTGGGGTCGTCCGCCGAGTTCTGCGTCCAGAACACGTAGCCTCCGCCACCGGCCGGCAGCTCCTCCTGGAGGTCCGTGTGGATCACCGGAGTCGGTGTCGTGGCGAACGCCGGAACCGCGCCCAGCACCAGCCCGAACGGCGCGACCCCGGCCACGACGACCACTCGAACCGTGCGACGCGAGCCTCTGCGAGCCATGTTCGAACCCCCTCCGGGCGGACCGCCGCGAATTCTGCTCCGACCTGGTCGATCCGACAACACCGGGGGATGTGCCCGAGCGCCCATCGCGTCGGTCGCGCTCCGGCTAGGTGGCTGCGTTCCCGCTCCTCGATGCGGAGAGACGCTCGAGCAGCCAGGAGACCAACAACCCGTAGAAGAGGGCGATCAGAGCTCCGTAGACGTTGTTGACGATCCGGTACATGCCCACCTGACGGATCCCTGCCGCATCCGTCGAGCCGTACAGCTCGATGGTCAGGATCAGGAACGCCGTCCCGAAGGGCGTGACGTACAACCTGCTGGATCTCGCTCCGATCGTCATGATCGTGATCAGGGAGACGCAGACCGCGGTCGCCCAAGAGCCCAGCTCGAGGCCGATGACCACGATGACCAGCGCCGTGCCGGCGATCGTGGTGGCGGCCCGCCCAACCCCCCGCCAACCCGTCATGCCCTGCAGCGGCCGGATGATGAGGAGAGCGGCAGTGGCGATCCAGCCAGGGTAGGGGACGTGGAATTGATGGCCCACGATGATCGCCGTGGCGGCGGTCAATCCGAGGAGCAGGCCATACTTCTTCGCGTGCCGTGGTTGCAGGCCCATCAACCTGGCGTTGAGATTCGGATCGGGTGCGAATTCCGGCCAGGGCAGCATCACCAGACACGACCAGATCGACCCGGCGACGAACGCCAGCATGAGTCCGGCAGCCTTGGCGACGGCGTACCCCGTCCCCACGCCGAGGGCCGGCACCAGCAGGCTCAGCAGGAGTCCGCCCGCGGGCCGTTTGACGGCAAGGATCGTGGCGACGAACGCGATGACGATGAAGAGCGCGGCGGCTACGAGCGTGTCGTTGCGGTTGATGATCAGCGAGCCCAGGAACACGCCGATACCGAACAGGCAGCCCACCAAGCCGTAGATGAGTCGCAGTCGACGGGAAGCGGCGATGCCCATGAGCGATGTCGGCAACAGGCCGATGGCGAAGGCCGAACCAACGGCGATCTTGCCGAAGGCGATCAAGCAGAAGGCGGGAATGACGCCGAGCGCCGCATGAATCGAGTCCTCCCTGGTGAACCGCACGAGCTTCGTCATCGTCACGGTTCGATCGGGGCGAGGGAGAGGCGGCGGCGGAGGCGGCGGGTCCCGAGCCACCAGCCCACCGCGTAGAGCACTCCGACCCCGGCGAACGCGAGCATCGCGTGGTGCGGACCGAGCGCCTGCGCGGCCCACCCGCTCACCAGGTTCGAGACCATGATCGTGAGCGTGACCAACGCGAAGTCGAACGCGAACACGCGCCCCCGGATCCGGTCGGGCACGATCGCCTGGAGCCCGTACGTCGAGAGCGTCCACTGCGCCCCACCGCCCAGGTGCGCCCCGAGCGAGCACAGCCCCGCCAGCAACAGCGACGGCATGAACGGGAACACCAGGTAGAACGCCCCGAAACACGCGAGCGCCAGCCCGATCGCCGTGAACAGGCCGCGTTCGGAGTTCCCCGCGATGCGCCGTCCGAGGAACGGCCCGATCAGGGCGCCGACGCCCCGCATGCCGTACAGGATGCCGATCCCCCCGTCCCCCTGGTGGAACACGTTGGTGGCGAACAGCGGCAGCAGGACCAGCACGCCGCCGGCCAGCCCGAACCCGCCCTTCACCGCGAGCAGCGCCATCACGCG
>DATLUW010000312.1:0-2273 GCA_035577825.1 Actinomycetota bacterium
CGTAGGTGGCTAGGAACAGCATCGGATAATCAAGCACGACACCTTTGACGACTTGGCCGAAAGGTGTCTTGGGCCCCAGGAAGATTCCGACGGCAACCAAAGTCATATTCACGGACACGTCGGCCAGGATGGCTAGGAAACAGGGAATGACAACAGTCGGCCAGTCGTCAAGTGACCCACCCAGTGCGTGGAACGTGGTGGCGCCGGCGATCGAGCTAAGGGCAATTTGGCCCCGGTTGAAGACTTCTCTCTCGAACGGCACTTGGCCTCGAAAGAAGCGAACATCCCAAGCGCCCAAGTAACCGAGGATTCCTGCCGGGGCAGGTCCCAGCGTCATTCCCGCAGCAAGTAGCAACGGCATTGACAGGGTGAGAGTCACATGAGGCAGATAGAGGACCGGCATTAGTTCCGCAGCTGAAATCAGACAGAGCCATGGAACCATCACCAGGAACAGATGCGAGTCGATACCCCCGCCGAAGTAGGCCCAGATCGCAAGAAGGACCACTGGAACGGCGGCCACTGACCATTCGTAGACCCTCAGAGCGCGTGACTCAGTCTCTCTCTGCCCCTGATGGACGGCGGCTGCCTCGCTATTCATAGCCAGTCTCCCGCAGGCGTGCGTGCTTGAAGCATGTCGTAGACACCTTCGCTGGAAGCGACGATCCTGAAACGGACCTTGGCCGGACCGGCCGTTCCTTCCGCAAGCGCAGCGTTGAATCTGGGGGGACTCGGGCGGCGGCGTCGGTGGTTGTGGCGGACATCTCGCTCGTGGGCGGATTCTGGCCCGGCCGTCCGTTCGGGGTCAAGGGGGGAGGTGACACCCGGACGGGGGATTTCGAGATAGCCCGAAATGACTATTGCGCGGCGGTGGCCGAGGTCAAAGGGGCTTGGCGACCTCGGGTTCGGGCTCGGAGACCGGCGTGGCTGGTGATTCCATTCGGGTAACAACCTGACGGAATGTCCGGTACGCGGAGGCCGGATCCCATCCCGTCTTGTTCGTCACTTCCGGGACGAGCCGAACGTGCATGTCCGTGGAGGCCGTCCGCGAGACGGCCACCAGCCGGAACCACTCGAGGCTGCCGGGCTGCACGACCGCCTCCCCGGTCGACCCAGCCGGGCGAAGCGATGGATCGTCGACGACGATCGGCGTGGACCGGAACAACCGCGTCAGCGTCCCGCGCACCTCGGCGTCCTCGGACGACACCTCCGCCGAACGACCGTTCCACCAGGCGGACCCCAGCACGGTGTCGGGTTCGTCCTCGCGGTAGAAGTCGGCGCGCACCGGCAGGAACCCCCGCTCAGAACTCGGTCGGGAGTTCCGGCTCGCCCAGCGAGCACCACATGGTCGCCGCGATGATCGCGTTCGCCGGCATCGCCGCCGTGGCTGCCGTCAGGTGATCGGCGATCGCGGCGCGTCGTTCCTCGGTCACGCCCTTGCGTTCGAGCACGTCCCACTGCAGGGCCATCGGATGCGGGAGCTTGTTCAGGATCTCGGAGGTCGACCGGCGGAGCCCGAGGACCGCGTGCCGCCAGACCTCGGGGTCCGTGGCACGCAGGTCGCCGGCGAGCAGCTCGAGATAGTGCGGCCAGATGGCGGCGGAGGCGAGCGCCTGCGGCGTCGCCGACAGACCGAGCGCGACGGTCATGTCATCGATCAGGGCCTCGGCCTCCTCCGAGATCGCCCGGCCGCCGTTCGACATTCCCTCCTGCCACGACGGAACGCCGCGCTTCGCGGGCGGCTCCTCTTTCCCGGTCCCCGGGAGGTCCTGCCGCCGGGACAGCACCGCCCACGCCTGCACGACCAGGTAGACCTTCGCCGAGGAGTGGTGGAGCGCCTGCGCCGTTCGGACCAGCCGCTCGCGATCGAACCCGCTCAGCTCCCTTCGAACCCACTCGGAGAGGTCGCTCGGCACCACCACGGTTCGGGCGGCCTCGACCGACTCCTGCTGCAGGCGATCGGCGCCGGCCGCGAACGTTCTGGTGACGTTCGGCCTCGTGGCGGCCCATGCGGCGGCGAAGAAGGTGGGCTCGGCCGTCAGCGTTCGCAGCGCGTTGTCGATCCAGCCCATGCGGAGCGTGTTCCGCACGTCGTCGAGCACGGCCGCCAGGATCCGGTCCTGCGATCGGTCCGGCAAGGCTGATGGGGGGGAAGTGATGCTCACGTCTCGATCGTCACCCGGTCGGGGATCGTTCGTTGTTGCGGAGCCGCTTGGCGAGCTCCTCCAGCATTGCGAGCACGATGGTCGAGTCCTCGTCGAGCATCTTGCGGAACC
>DATLUW010000313.1:0-15457 GCA_035577825.1 Actinomycetota bacterium
TGGACGAATACGTGCGGGACCTGAAGCAGGCAAGGCAGGAGGAGTAGCTAATGAGCGCGACGGGACGAGGAGCGCCGGCGCAGTCCGCGACGGCCGACCGCGAGATCGTCATCTCCCGGGTCATTGACGCCCCGAGGGAGCTGGTGTTCGAGGCGTTCACCGAGGTGCGGCACCTGTCGCGGTGGTGGGGGCCGGAGGGGTTCACCACTACCACGCGGTCCTTCGAGTTCCGCGTCGGCGGGGAGTGGGACTTCGTGATGCACGGACCGGACGGGACGGACTACACCGAGTGGATCTGCTGGACCGAGATCGCTCCGCCGGAGCGGATCGCGCTACTGCACGGTGAGTCCCGCGGCGACCCGAACGCCTTCGAGTCGGTCCTCACCTTCGAGCGCGACGGTGCGGCGACCCGGATCGAGATGCGCACGGTGTTCCCCACCAAGGAACTGCGCGACGAGGCGGCCGAGAAGTACCACGCGATCGAGGGCGGCCAGCAGACCCTGAGCAACCTGGCTGCCTACGTCACCGAGATCGTTCGGAAGGGAGCTGAGGGCTGATGACCGGGAAGGTGTTCTTCAGCGTGTCCATGTCGCTGGACGGCTACATCGCGCCCGACTCCCTCGGGGAGTTGATGGGGCAGCAGTGGATGGAACTGCAGCAGTGGATCTTCCCGCAGCGGTTCTTCCGGGAGAACCTGAAGCTCGGCGAGGGCGGCGAGGAAGGGCGCGACAACGACATCGCGCGGGAGACGTTCGAGCGCACCGGCGCGAGCGTGATGGGCAAGCGCATGTTCGACGCCGGCGAGCAGATGTGGCCGGAGGAGGCGCCGTTCCACACGGCGGTCTTCGTCGTGACCCACGAGCAGCGTGACCACTGGGAGCGGCCCGGGGGCACGACCTTCCACTTCGTCAACGACGGCATTGAGGCCGCGCTCGACCGGGCCCGAGAGGCCGCCCGCGACCGGGACGTCCGCATCGCGGGCGGCGGCGCGACGATCCTGGAGTACCTGAACGCCGGCCTGATCGACGAGTTCACGATCGCGCTCTCGCCCGTGCTGTTCGGCGCCGGAATCCGCCTGTTCGAGGGCGTGGACGCGGGCCGCGTGGCCCTGGAGCAGGTCCGCGCGGAGCCGACGCAGCGGGTGACCCACCTGACCTACGCCGTCCGCGAGCGGTAACCGCCGCCCAAGAAGGTGGGATCGGAGGGTCACGAACTCATAGACTGGCGGCAGTTCATGGGATCGACCGTCCGTGGGACCTGCCACCACGACTGCCCCGACAGCTGCGGCTGGGTGGTTTCGGTGGAGGACGGTCCGGACGGGCCGGTCGCGGCTCGCCTCCAGGGCAACCCCGAGCATCCGTTCTCGAAGGGGTCGCTCTGTCCGAAGGTCGTTCCCTTCCTCGACCGCGTCTACAGCCCGGCGCGCGTCCTGAAGCCGCTCCGCCGCGCCGGCACCAAGGGCGAGGGGCGGTTTCGCGAGATCACGTGGGACGAAGCCCTGGACGAGATCGGCGACCGGCTGAAAACGGTCATCGCCGAGCACGGCGGCGAGTCGATCCTTCCGTACCTCAGCGCGGGCAACCAGAGCATGCTCGCCATGGGGTTCGGGCAACGCCTCTGGAACCTCGTCGGCGCGACGCAGATCACCGGAGGTCTCTGCGGTGTCGTGGCCGGTGTGGGGACGGCGGCCACGAACGGGACCGGCAAGGGGATCGACGCGAGCGACCTCCGACACTCGAAGCTCATCATTCTGTGGGCGACGAACACGCGGCTGACCAACCGCCACCTGTGGCCGTTCATCGAGGAGGCTCGCAGCGCGGGCGCCCGAATCGTCGCCGTGGATCCGATCAAGACCCTCACCGCCGAGTCGGCCGACTGGTTCCTCCAGCCGTACCCGGGCACCGACGTGGCCCTGATGCTCGGGATGATGCACGAGCTCCTCCGGCAGGACCTCGTCGACCACGAGTGGGTGGACGCCCACACGACCGGCTACGAGGAGCTTGCCGCCCACGTGGCCGAATGGACGGCGGAGCGCGCTGCCCGGGTGTGCGGGCTGGACCCGGACGACATCGTTCGCCTCGCGACCCTGTTCGGGACCATCCGACCGGCGGCGATCCGAACGCTCATCGGCGGCGAGCACCACCAGCAGGGCGCGATGTTCTTCCGCACGCTCGCGTGCCTGCCGGCGCTCGTGGGTGGCTGGCGCGAACGCGGGGGCGGGCTGTCCCGAAGCACCGCCGCGTGGACCGGCGACGCGATCGATGCCGAGCGGCTGGCCCGACCCGATCTCCTCCAAGGGCGCACCCCGCGGGCGTTCGATGCGCCGCTGCTCGGACGGGCGCTGACCGATCCGTCGTTCGCCCCGCCGGTGAAGGCCCTCGTCCTGATCGGGGTGAACCCGCTCGTCTCGGTCCCCGACACGGAGAGGGTGCGAGCCGGGCTGTCACGCGAGGATCTGTTCACGGTCGCTCACGAGCAGTTCCTCACCGACAGCGCCCGCTACGCCGACATCGTGCTGCCGGCCACGACGCAGATCGAGTCGATGGACGTGGTGCAGCCGTGGGGTCACATGTACCTCGGGTGGAACGAGGCGGCGATCCCACCGCGGGGGGAGGCGGTGAGCAACAGCGAGCTCCATCGCCGGCTCGCCTCCGCACTCGGCTGCACGGACCCCGCGCTGTTCGACGACGACCTGACGGCGATCAAGGACTCCCTGCACCGCGTGGACGTCGACCGCCTCCGGGCCGAGGGCCGGGTCCGGGTCGAGTACCCGGAGGACGGGCTGCCGTTCCCGGATGGGATCTTCCCGACCCCGTCCGGCCGGGTCGAGCTCGCCAGCGAGCGACTCGTGCACCAGGGACTTCCCGCGCTCCCGACCTTTGTTCCCGCTGATGAGTCGCCGTGGGGGGACCCGGCACGTGCAAAGCGATTCCCGCTCATGCTGTTGACGCCGAAGCAGCACCGTCGATTCCTGAACTCGAGCTACGCGCACCTCCCCACCCACGGCGCGAAGGAGGGAGGGCCGTTCCTCGAGGTCCATCCTTTCGACGCGGAGCGCCTGGGGCTCACCGAGGGCGCCGATGCGGTGGTCTGGAACGACCGCGCGACGCTCCGGCTGGCGACGAGGATCAGCGATCGCCTTCGCCCGGGCGTGGTGGCGATCCCCTGGGGCTGGTGGAGTGACCAGCACCCCGACGGCCGTGCGGTCAACTCCCTCACGGGAGACCGGCTGACCGACTGGGGCGGTGGGACCGCCTTCGGCGACACGCTGGTGGCCGTTCGAAGGCTGTCCAACGAGAGCTGACCACATCGGTAGGAATTCCTACCGAGCAGGGAATGAAGAGTACGGTATCCGAGAAGGGGCACGTCACCACCTTTCGGTCGGCTACAGCCCCGTTGGGATCGATGCAGCGCTTGCCGCGAGCGGCGCTTGGCGCGTCTCTCGACGCGGCGGGGGAACGCGACAGCACCTCATCCCGGACTTCCTGGTCGGAGCTCACGCGCGGTTGCAGGCCGACCGCTTGCTGACGCGGGACAAGGGTTTCTACCGAACCTACTTCGAGAATCTCTCGATCATCGATCCGAGCCGGGATTGAGGTTCGGCTCCCCGCGCTGATCAGCGACGCCGGGCGGAGGGGTCGCCTTTCGCTTCGTTGAGGGCGATCGCCTGCTTCACGAACCCCCGGATGGCGGTCGTCGGGATCTTCTCGCCTTCGTGGATCGGGAGGTTGCGCATGCGGTCGCCGTCCCCGCGAAGGAGGCCTTTCGGGTCGTCCATCTCGGCGCCGCGCCAGAAGCCGATGCCGACGTGCTTCGTGAACGGCTTGATCCAGATCATCGGGCCGTTCTGGTCGTAGACGGGCTGCGCCCACTTGACCGCCGACGCGGCCTTGGGCGCAGCCTTGCGGACCAGGGCGTCGAGCTCGGTCATCACCCCGCCCCGCCAGCCGCCCACGCCGGCGATGTACTCCTCCACGGTTCGTCGATCCGGCATCTTCGACCTCCTCGTCCCGCAACCCTGAAAGCGGGATCGTAAATCGGGCTCGGGACGCTGCTCGCTACACTGGCGGGCCATGCCCATGTACCTCGACGTTTTCGACGAGAACGACTTCGGAACGAACTGCTGGCTGCTCGCGGCCGAGGGTTCGGACGACTGCGTTGTCATCGATCCCGGGTTCTCGCCCGACCGCGTGCACGAGATGCTGCGCGCGGCCGGCAAGACGCCGGTCGCCGTGCTCGCTACGCACGGGCACTTCGACCACATCGGATCGGCGGGGGAGTTCTGCGGCGACGACCTCCCGCTCTACATCCACGAGGCCGACGCGCTCGCGCTCACGGATCCGCGCGCGTGGGGCTCGGGCTTCGCCGTGCCGCCGACGCCGGTGAAGGACGTCCGCACGGTCGTCGAGGGCGACCGGCTGGACTTCGCCGGGTTCTCGATCGAGGTCATCCACACGCCCGGCCACACGCCCGGCAGCGTGTGCTTCACGACGGACGGGTGGCTGTTCGCCGGCGACCTGGTGTTCCGCGGTTCGATCGGGCGGTCCGACCTGCCGAACTCCGACCCGGCGGAGATGGAGAAGTCCCTGCGCCGGTTCCTGACGCTGCCGGACCCGCTCCCGGTCTACCCGGGCCACGGCCCCGACACGACGGTCGGCGTCGAGCGCCGCGCGAACCCGTTCCTGGTGGAGCTCGGATAGTGGAGCTCGCACCGCCTCGGGGGACCGAGGACCTGCTGCCGCCCGCGTCGACGCGGATGGCCGAGCTGTACCGGCGGGCCCACCGCACCGCGCGCCTCCACGGCTACCGGTACGTCGAGACGCCGGGGTTCGAGCACACGGAGCTGTTCGCGCGGACGAGCGGCGAGACGAGCGACGTGGTCGGCAAGGAGATGTACACGTTCCTCGACCGCGCCGACCGCTCGCTGACGCTCCGCCCCGAGGGGACCGCCCCCGTCGTGCGCGCCTACCTGCGGAACGCGAACGAGCTGGGCTCGCCGTTCAAGGCCTACTACGTGAACGAGGCCTGGCGGTACAGCAAGCCCCAGCGGGGCCGGCTGCGCGAGTTCCGGATCTTCGGCGTCGAGGTGCTCGGCGTGGCCGACCCGGGCGCCGATGTCGAGGTGATCGCGCTGGCGGCCGCCTTCTTCGCGGAGATCGGCGCGGCGCAGTTCGACCTGCAGGTGAACTCCATCGGCGACGCCACGTGCCGCCCGGCGTACCGGCGGACGCTGATCGAGTACCTCGAGGGTCAGGCGCCGCGGCTGCGCGACGAGCACAAGGACCGGTTCCGCGACAACCCCCTGCGCGTCCTCGACTGCAAGGACGAGGCGTGCCGCGAGGTGGCCGCCGACGCCCCGAAGATCACCGACCACCTGTGCGCCGATTGCAAGGCGCACTTCGACGCGGTCCAGGCCGGCCTGAGCGAGGAGGGCGTGGCGTTCGAGGTGGAGCCCACGCTGGTGCGCGGGCTGGACTACTACACGCGGACCGCCTTCGAGTTCGTGCACCGGGGGCTCTCGCCGTCACAGTCGACCATCTGTGGCGGCGGCCGGTACGACGGGCTGGCGGAGGTCCTGGGCGGGCCGCCCACGCCGGGAGTGGGGTTCGGGCTGGGGCTCGACCGCGCGGCCATCGCCCTCGAGGAGGAGGGCGTCGAGCTCGCCGACGACTCGGCGGTCGTGGCGTTCGTCGTGGCGTTCGGGGAGGGAGCGGGGGAGCACGCCCGGTCGTTGGTGCGGCAGCTCCGCGCGGCGGGGGTTCCGGCCGAGACCGCGTTCGGCGAACGGCCGCTCGGCTCGCAGATGAAGATGGCCGACCGGGCCGGGGCGCGGTTCGCCGTGATCATCGGCGAACGAGAGGCCGCGGCGGGGGAGGCGACCGTGAAGCTCCTCGCGGACGGGTCGCAGCAGACCGTCCCCCTCACCGACGTGCCGCAGTGGATCGCCGCGCAGCAGGAGGCCTCGTGACCTCCGAGTTCGCGACCGCGCTGCGAACGCACGCCTGCGGCGAGCTACGCGCGACCGACGTCGGCAGCACCGTGACCGTGTGCGGGTGGGTCGCGCACCGGCGTGACCACGGGGGTGTGGCGTTCGTCGACCTCCGAGACCGCATGGGCATCGTGCAGGTCGTGTTCCATCCCGAGCGCGTCGACCCCGGCCACCTGCGCGGCGAGTCGGTGCTGCGCGTGACCGGCACGGTCGACCGCCGCGTCGAGGGCAAGGAGAAGCCCGAGCTCCCCACCGGCGAGGTCGAGTTGACCGTCGAGTCCTTCGAAGTCCTGTCCGAGGCCGAACCGCCGCCGTTTCCGATCGAAGATCGCATCGAGGCCGACGAGACGACCCGCCTCCGCCACCGCTACGTCGACATCCGCCGCCCGGAGGTCTCGCGCAACCTCCAGCTCCGGTCGCGGATGAACGCGGTCATCCGTCGGTACTTCGACGAGCACGGCTTCGTCGAGGTGGAGACGCCGATGCTCACCAGATCGACGCCCGAGGGCGCCCGCGACTTCCTGGTGCCGGCCCGGCTGCAGCCGGGTTCGTTCTACGCACTGCCCCAGTCGCCGCAGCTGTTCAAGCAGATCCTGATGGTGGCCGGGATGGACCGGTACTACCAGATCGTCCGGTGCTTCCGGGACGAGGCGCTGCGCGCCGACCGTCAGCCCGAGTTCACCCAGCTCGACGTCGAGATGTCGTTCGTCGAAGAAGGGGACGTCATGTCCCTGATCGAACCCATGCTGGCCGGACTGATCGAAGAGATCCACGGCGCCCGGGTCCCGACGCCGTTCCCGCGGCTCACGTACGACGAGGCGACGGCGCGGTACGGCAGCGACAAGCCCGACCTCCGCTACGAGCTCGAGCTGGTCGACCTGGCCGAGGCGTTCGAGGGAACGGAGTTCCAGGCGTTCGGGAAGGTCCTCGCGGACCGCGGCGCGATCCGGGGCGTGCGCATCCCCGGCGGCGCGCGGTTCAGCCGTCGCGAGCTCGACGAGCTCATCACCGACGCCAAGGGCCGGGGCGCCGCGGGACTGGTGTGGGTGGCCTACGAGGACCCCGAGCCGCGCTCGCCGGTCGCGAAGTTCCTCGTGCATGGCGAGCTGGAGGTGGTCGCGGGGCTGACCGGCGCAGTCGGGGGCGACCTGGTCGCGATCGTGGCCGACAAGCCCGACCGCGTGGCCGTGGCGCTCGACGGTCTGCGGCGGCAGATGGCCGTCAAGCTCGACCTCATCCCGCCGAACTCGTGGTCGCTCGCCTGGATCACCGAGTTCCCGCTGTTCGAGTGGAACGAGGACGAAGGCCGGTGGGACGCCGTGCATCACCCGTTCACGTCGCCGGCGGGCGACGACCTGAGCCCCGAGACCGCGAAGGCCCGCGCGTACGACGTGATCCTCAACGGGTTCGAGCTCGGCGGGGGATCGATCCGGATCCACCGCCCGGACGTCCAGCGGCGCGTGTTCGAGGCGATCGGGCTCACGGCCGGGGAGGCCGAGGAGAAGTTCGGGTTCCTGCTGCGGGCGTTCCGGTACGGGGTGCCGCCGCACGGCGGGATCGCGCTCGGCCTGGACCGGCTGGCCATGCTCCTCGCGGGCGAGGAGAACATCCGCGAGGTGATCGCGTTCCCGAAGACGCAGTCGGGGCTCGACCCGATGACCGGAGCGCCGGGAGCCGTTTCGCCCGCGCAGCTCCGCGAGCTCGCACTGCGGGTGGTCGAGCCGCCGACCTGAGGCCCGGGTCCCGGCAGGAACGGGCCGAAGGTCCCGGGCACGGGCCTGCCGCGCGATCTAGATTGCGCATCGAACGGAGCACCACCCGGAACGCCGATCCGCAGAACCAGCACACGAATCCGGGAGTCCTGCTCCACCGGCGATGCCGGGCCCCGCGACGGCGAGGGCGCGCTTGGTCGGTGGGGGGACGTTACCCACCGTGGATGCACCGGGTTCCAGCGGCGATCGCGGTCCGCGAGGCGCTCCGTTCGCCTGTTCCCCGCCGCTCAGATCGGCTTCGCCATGAGCACGCCCGCGATCGACAAGCCGTCCGGCAGCGGGATGTCGATGCGCTCGATCTCCCGGAACCCGAACCGCAGGTAGACCGGCTCGCCGGCAAGGGTCGCGCCGAGCTCCAGCCGGCGGTAACCGGCTTCCCGGGCGGCGGCCTCGCCGGCTTCGAGTAGCCGGGTGGCCAGCCCCCTTCGCGTCCATTCCGGCCGGACGAACATCTGGCGGATGCGCGCGGGCTCGGTCTCGGGGTCGAAGATTCGCGGCTCTCCCTCGGATCCGTGCGGCACGCGTTCCCGCCGCGTCCACCCGCCGCACGCGACGAGGACGCCGCCGGCTTCGATCACGAGGTAGGTCCCGTCGGCGATCAGGATCCGGTCGAGCGAGGCGAAGTGCCGCACGGAGGACGCCGTCTGTTCCGCGTCGTAGAACGCCGGGAACAGCACCCGCATGGACTCGGCCATCAGCGACTCGATAGCCGGGACGTCGTCGGCCCGGGCCCGGCGCAGCGTGGTGGTCCCGGCGCCGGGTCGATCCATGTCCCGAATGTACCGTGCGGGTTGGTTTGACATCCCGGCGGGCCCGGTCGAGGATCGGCGGGCGGAGCATCGCTCGAGCCGCGGATTCGTTGAGCCAGTAGTTCGGATCCGGGAGCACCGGCTCCGGGCGTGGTGTCGAGCCCCCTCGCCGGGGTTCCCTGAAGCGCCCGGGAGGGCACCCACCTACGTGAGCGCCAGGTTCACGCGGAAGCGGCACGAGGGTGCTCCGCGGCTTCGCCCGGCGTCGAGGGCGACCAACCGGCGATTCGTTCAGCGATCGTGCGTCGGTCCGACCGGCAGCGTCGAGCGGTCGCCGATCCACTGCGCCGGCGGCGACGCCAGCAGCAGGGCGAGCGCGTCCAGCCGCCCCCCGTACGCCTTCCGCATCTCCTGGAACCGCTCCCAGGACTCGTCCGGCGGCCGCACGGGGATCCCGAGGTCCTTGAAGTCGCGCAGCACGTCCTCGAACTCCGAGCGTTCGATCATCGGCCTTCGTTCCTCCACCCGGAAGTAGAAGAACAGATCCTCCACGGCGTGCACGCCGGTCCGGTAGAACGTCTGCGCGGCGGGGAGCGGCTCCTTGTCCATGGCCGACAGGATGAGCGTCGCCGCGTCGAGCACCGAGCCGAGCGCCGTCACCCACGACGTGTTGTCGTGCGGCGAACGGAAGAAGGCGAGCAGCGGATACGACAGGTGCGTCTCGAGGATGTCGGCCGCCCACCGTTCCCAATCGGCGAACAATCCCGACAGGCCCGCCTTGTCGTGCGCCGCCGCGGCGTGCCGCAGCAGCTCGGGCCCCGACGGCGGCGAGCCGGCCCGCGCGTCGAGCAGCATGATCCCGACCTCACGCCGGTTGAACGAGGCGTACAGCACCGGCAGGTAGGCGATGACCACCGCTACCAGCCCGAGTCCGGTCGCGCCCTCGGCGATCACGATCGCCCGCGTCGCCCCGGTCGCCACCACGTCGCCGAACCCGATCGTGAACAGCGACGTCCCCGACAGGTACAGACACGTGAGGAAGCTGCCATCGCCCTGCCCGTGGACGCCGTTCACGAACGCCGGGCTCCAAAGGATCAGCGCGTACCCCACCATCACCAGGAAGGCCCACACCGCGAGCAGCACGAACAGGAACCCCGGCGCCGCGACGGCGAGGATCCGCTCGCGGCTCTCCCGCGTCTTCGCCCGGAGCCCGAACCACCGCCACGGCCGCCAGAACGACGTGAACAGCACCCGCGTGAGCCGGAACCGCCGGCTGGACGACCGCGGCACGACGATCGTCGAGAACACGTCGAGCAGCGTGAAGACGACGAGCAGGATTCCCGCGGGGAGCGCAATCCACTGGACGACCTTCACCGGGCGGGTCGCTCCACGGCCGCCGGCTCGGGTTCCTCGGGGGATTCGCCGGAGGTCACCGTCGCCGGAAGGAACACCACGAACGTCGCCCCGCCGCCCGGCCGGTCCTCGACCCACGCCCGGCCGCCGTGCAGCTCGGCGAACCGCGCCACGAGCGACAGCCCCAGCCCCACGCCGGGCACGAACTCCGTGTCCGGCCCCCGCCGGAACGGCTGGAACACCGTCTCTTTCAGGTCGTCCGGCACGCCCGGGCCCTCGTCGGAGACCCGCAGCTCGAGTCCGTCGCGCTCGGCCGAAGCCTCCACGAGCACCAGGCCCCGGGCCGGCGTGTGCTTGTCGGCGTTCGCCACGAGGTTCTCGACGATGCGCTCGACCTTGGCGGGGTCGATCTCCGCGACGAGGGGCGAGCCGGCCACGCGGACCTCGACCGGGCGCTGCTCGCGGAGGCCGGCGTCCGCGATGGTTCGTTCGATCAGGTCGCCCACGTCGGTGGGGCGGCGGTCGGGGGAGATGATCCCGCGCTGCAGGCGGTCGATGTCGAGCAGGTCGGACAGGAGCCGGTCGAGCCTGCGGGCGCTCGTGCCGATCCGCCGCAGCAGGTCCTCGCGCTCGTCGTCGGTCAGCGCCCGTCCCTGCTGCTCCAGCGTGGAGGCGGCGCCGAGGATGGCCGTGAGCGGCGAGCGGAGGTCGTGCGACACGGCCTGCAGGAACGTGTCCTTCATCCGGTCGGTCGAACGCAGCCGCTCGGTGACCTCCATCTGCCGCTGGTAGGCCTGCGCGTACTGCCGGGTCGACTGGAACGCCTGCCGGTAGTCCTGCTTCGTCCGCCGGAGGGCGGCCTCCGTCCGGCCGATACGGGTGAGGCTCCACGCGAGCGTCTCCGCGACGAGGATGCAGACCGGGATCGTGATTGCAGCCGTGCTGATGCCGTACCCGACGTTTCCGGGGAGGTACAGGATCGGGATGATGTACGCGACGAGCGCCGCCGGCGACACGAACACCGACGTCCATCGCGGGAACGTCAGCCCGATCCACATGAACACGACCACGAAGAACACGCCATAGGCGTAGGGCGGATTCGATCCGCCGAAGTAGTTCCCGAGGGCGATGAGGGCGAGCGCCGGCGCGATGAGCAGCAGCTGCCAGCGGAGGTCGTGGCGCTCCCAGTGGATGCGCCAGACGACGGCCCCGACGACGATGGCGGACGCGCCGACCACCAGCTCCCCGGCTCGGTTGACGTCCGACGGGCCCGGCAGGGGGACGTTGATCAGCAGCAGGATCCCCGAGCCCAGGAACAGGAACGCGGCCAGCCGTGCGGTCAGCCGGGCGCGGCCCTGGTCGCCGTCCGTGAACAGGGAGTCGAGCATCGCGGGCCCATTATCCCGTCTGCGCCGACTCGCCTCCCCGGCGGGCTCCGCCGCCGGGGAGGTGGGCCCGCGGGCCGGGCGCGCCGGAGCGGTAGCCTTCCACCGCCATGGCCCCCGTCGACGCCGACGCCCCCCTCGCCGCCCGGATGCGGCCGCGCTCGTTCGACGAGCTGGCGGGGCAGCGGCACCTGTTCGGCCCGGGGAGGGCGCTGACCGCTCTCACGGGCGGCGGGCACCTGCCGTCGATGGTGCTGTGGGGCCCGGCCGGGACCGGCAAGACCACGCTCGCCCACCTGCTGGCCGACCGGGCCGGCGCGGAGATGGTGCAGCTCTCGGCCGTGTCGAGCGGAGTGGCCGATGCCCGCAAGGTGATGGACCGCGCGAAGCAGGGGCCCGGCCTGCTGAAGACGGTGCTCTTCGTCGACGAGGTCCACCGGTGGAGCAAGGCTCAGCAGGACGTCCTGCTCCCGGCCGTCGAGGACGGGACCGTCACCCTGATCGGGGCCACCACCGAGAACCCGTACTTCTCGCTCGTGACCCCGCTCCTCTCCCGGACGCTGCTGCTCCGGCTGGAGCCGCTCGAGGCCGCCGACCTCCGGGCGGTGATGCTCCGCGCCCTGCACGACGACGAGCGCGGCCTGGGCGGGCTGGGCATGGAGATCGACGACGACGCCCTCGATCACCTGGCCGAGGTGGCCGGCGGTGACGCCCGCGTCGCGCTCACCGGCCTGGAGGCGGCGGTGCTGGCGGCGCACTCGGCCGGCGAGGCCACGGTCACGCGCGACCGGGCGGCCGACGCCGTGCAGAAGAAGGCGATCGTCTACGACCGCCAGGGCGACGCCCACTACGACGTCATCTCGGCGTTCATCAAGTCGATCCGGGGGTCGGACCCCGACGCGTCGCTGTTCTGGATGGCGCGGATGATCGAGGCGGGGGAGGACCCCCGGTACATCGCACGGCGGATGGTCGTGCACGCGAGCGAGGACATCGGCCTGGCCGACCCCCGCGCGCTGCTGGTCGCGACGGCGGCCGCCCACGCGGTCGAGTACGTGGGGCTGCCCGAGGCCGCGCTGAACCTCGCCGAGGCGGCCATCTACCTGGCCCGCGCCCCCAAGTCGAACAGCGTCAAGGCGGCGCTCGGCCTGGCCCTGGAGGACGCGCGGTCCTCGGACCCCGTGCCGCTGCACCTTCGCGATACGAGCTACCGCGGCGCCCGGCAGCTCGGCCACGGCAAGGACTACAAGTACCCGCACGACTACCCGGGCCACCGCGTCGAGCAGGAGTACCTGCCCGAGCGGTTCTCCGGCGCCCGCTACTACACGCCCTCCGGAGAGGGCGAGGAGACGGGCGACGCCGGGGCCGGGTCCGGGGAGGAATCCTCCCCCGGCTCGCCGGTATGATGCGCGAGCCGTCCAGACCTACGGGGGTACCCGGGTGATCGCGAACACCAGCGCCGACGTCGCACTGCTGCTCCTCGCATCGGGGTGGGTGGTGCTGGTGGCGTTCCTGGCCATCGTGATGCTCTCGACGTTCCGCGTCATGGAGAGCACGAAGACCATGATCGACGAGGTTCGCGAGGAGACCGTCCCGCTCCTGTCCGAGGTGAAGACCACCGTCGTGAACGTGAACAAGGAACTCGAGCGGGCGGACACGATCATCGAGTCGGCCGGCCGGATCGCGGGCTCGGCCTCGCGCATCACGATGGTCGTCGAGCAGACCGTGAGCAACCCGCTGATCAAGTTCGCCGCGTTCGCCGCCGGCGCCCAGCGGGCGATCAAGCGGATGCGGGGACCCGGATGAGGCGGATCTTCTGGCTCGCCGTGGGGCTCGGGGCGGGCGCCACGGCGGCGGTGCTCGTCGCCCGGTGGGCGCGGCGCCAGGGGCAGAAGGTCGCGCCGGCGAACATCGGGCGCCAGGTGTCCGGTGCGGCCTCCGACCTCGGACGGCTGGTGCGCACGGCGTTCGACGAGGGCCGCGCCGCCATGGCCGAACGCGAGGCCGAGATCCGCCGCGAGATCGACGCCGCCACGTAGCGGCTCGGCTCAGCTCTCCTGGATCACCTTGTCGATGTGGACGGCCTGCTTCGGCGCCTGACCGCTGAGGTCACCCTGCGCGGCCGCCTGTGGGTCCTTGATCGGCAGCGCCTGGATCTTCGGCGTCCCGAGCGGCGATGGCCGGCAGCGGAGCGAGCAGGAGGGACGTCCTTCGTGTGGACGTCATCATAAAGCCCGTTCTCCCAGGCCACGTCCCCGATCGGCCCGCTCGCGGGAGTCCGGACACATCGTTCATTGGGCGTCAACCCCACCCCAGTTCCGCCCGATATGAACGGTGCGGACCGGACAGGCACGTCCGGATCCGCTGTTCGGGCATGGGTTGGAGGGGTCGTCGTTGACGGTCGTGATAACGGAACGCCAGAAGCAGGTGGCCGGGCTGCTCCGGCAGCTCTCGATCGGACTGTCCGCGTACCGGCTGTTCCCCGGCAACCTCGACCAGCCGGGGTTTGTCGCCGCCTCGAGGCGCATCTCGATCACGGCCGAGGAGGTCCTGGCGGACGGCCCGGTCGAGGCCGAGGCCACGGGGGAGACGTTCGTCCTGCCCGAGGGGCCGCTCGCCGTTGAGGAGGCCATCGGCCGCCTGGCGCACGCATGCTTCGAGCGGCGCGTCGAGCGGCTCCGGATCCGATCCGTTCCGACCCCGTCCGACCTCGGGGCGCTGTACGAGGTGCTGACCCAACCCGCCGATGAGGTCCTGCACGCCGGCGGCGCGGACGTGCTGCTGCGGCGGGCCGGCGTCATGTCGGTCGCCCTCGGCGAGCTGAACCCCCAGGCCGTTCGCGAATCGGCGGCCCTGGCGGCGAACATGCGGGCGAAGTTCAAGGAGGCCCCGTTCCGCAACGAGCTCACGCTGCCGCCCGAGACCGCCGACGGCCACGTGATGACCCCCCTCGAGATGGCGGAGTCGCTGTTCGACCGGTTCCAGGCCGTTGTCGGTGCGCTCCCGCCGGAGATGCGCTCCAGCCTGGACCTGTACCGGATGCTGCGCGAGAGCGTCGAGGCGCTCCCGCAGGAGCAGCGCCGGATGCTCCACGCCGTCCTGCTCGAACGGACCATGGACGACCCGCTGGCCGAGCGCTACGTCGGGACGATGAGCGACACGGAGCTCGCCCGCGTGCTGGTCGACGTGGGCGAGCGCTTCGATCGCGATCCGACCGAGCTCGCGGCCCGGCTGGTGAACCGACGGCTGCGCTCGGACGACCTGATCGACCTCACCGACGCGCTGTGGAAGGGACGGATCGAGGGCGGGACCGTGCTGGCCGGCGTTGGCGAGCTGGCCGTCCCCCGGCGCCCGAAGGCCGGCGACACCGAGCTCGGCCTCTCGGAGGAGATGCACGAGACGGTCGGCGACATCCTCGGGCAGAGCCTGCTCGCCCGGGGCCAGAAGGATCTCGGCCTGTTGCGCGAGGGGTTCCCCTCGACGGCCGACGCCCAGCACAAGACCGCCTTCGTGGCGGTGCAGGACTACCTGATCGTCGAGGAGGACCTCGAACGCCTCGACCGGGTGATGGAGGCGTGGACGCAGACCGCCCGCACGTCGCTCCGCGCGGCGGACGCGACGGGGCTGCGGGAGGCCATCGCGGTGCTGGAGCGGCCGCGGGCGGCCGCCGCCGACAACGCCCAGACCGAACGCGTGATGCTGTTCGACGGCTACCTGCAGGACGCGGCCGGGCCGGCCATCCTCCGCGAGCTGGTGGAGCGGGCCAGGGGCCCGGAGGGCGTCGAGCCGGTCGTCGCGCTCCTGGCCGTGCTCGACGACGCGGCCCTCGAGGCCCTGCTCGACCTCATGGCCGACGAGGACGAAGGCGCCGACCGCAGCCTGATGGTGACGATCGCGACGGAGCTCGCCCGGGGCCACTTCGACGTCCTCGTCCGGCGCCTGGAGCATCAGCGCTCGCAGGTCGCCCGCGACGCGGTGCTGGTCGCCTACCGGTCGGCCGGCGCCGGCGCGATGCCCCTGCTCGAGCGGGCGGCCCGCCATCCCTCGCCCGAGGTCCGCGCGGAGGGCGTCCGCGGGATCGTGGCCGTGGCGGGCGGGTCCGGCGTGGGCCTGCTCCGGAACCTCACCCGGGACAACGACGAGCAGGTGCGCCAGACCGCGCTCTCGGGCCTCGGCGGGCTCGTCGTCGCCGAGTCGATACCCGCCCTTGAG
>DATLUW010000314.1:0-4357 GCA_035577825.1 Actinomycetota bacterium
ACGGGAATCCTGACCGACGACCGGTCGCGGTGGTCCAGCACCGACGACGTCGAACATCCCGTTGCTGATGGCCGGGCTGAACGCGTTGAACTTCGCCTGCGGGGTCGAGTCGACGAACCCGTTCGCTCGGAAGGTTGTCAGGTGATACGTGAAGCGCGAGTTGCCGGCGCTGAGGCACGGTGAGCCCGACGCGCAAAGCTGGCTGACGTTGACCGGCAGGACCATCGTCTCCGACCGCCGGCAGGCAGGTGGTCCGGCGGTCGCCGGCGGCCGGCCGGTTCCGTCGTGTCGGGCGGCCCGCGTATACTCGGTCGTGGTGACCGCGCTAGGCGGGGAGCTAGCGGTGCCCTGAACCCGCAATCCGCTCTAGCGGGGCTGAATACCGTCCGAGGCCCGGAGGGTCCGTGGCCGCCCCGGGTACCGGGGCGTCGATGGCTGGGTCCTGCGCGACGCCAACTTGCGAAACCCGTCAGGTCCGGAAGGAAGCAGCGGTAAGCAGGCGCTGGCGGGTGCCGCGGGGAAGCCTGGCCGGAGCCGCCGGCCCGGTGAGCGCCCGAGTCCTCTGTGTGGTCGACGACGGTTGCGCGGTCACCACCTTTGTTTTCGTGGTGTGACCCTTCCCCGAGGGAGGCCTGAGGCGTGGCCGACGAGTACCAGTCGCTGTACCGGAAGTACCGCCCGCAGACGCCGGACGAGGTCCGCGGCCAGGAGCACGTCGTGCGCGCGCTGGTCGGCGCCGTGCGCGAGGGCCGGATGGCGCACGCGTACCTGTTCTGCGGCCCCCGGGGGACGGGCAAGACCTCGACGGCCCGGATCCTCGCCAAGATGGTCAACTGCGAGCAGGGGCCGACGGCCGAACCGTGCGGCGAGTGCGAACAGTGTCTGCGGATCGCGGCGGGTTCCCACCTCGACGTCGTCGAGATCGACGCCGCGTCGCACGGCGGGGTCGACGACGCCCGCGAGCTCCGAGAGCGCGCGCCCACCGCGCCCGCGTTCGGCCGCGAGAAGGTCTACATCCTCGACGAGGCCCAGCGCCTGTCGCGGGAGGCGTTCGATGCGCTGCTGAAGCTGTTCGAGGAGCCGCCGGCCGGTGTTCGGTTCGTCCTGTGCACGACCGAGCCGCACAAAATGCCGGCGACGATCGTCGGGCGGTGCCAGCGGTTCGACTTCCGTCGGATCGGCGGGGACGTGCTGTCGGCGCACCTGATCGCCGTGGCCGCCGCGGAAGGCGTGACGCTGTCGCGGCCGGCGGCCGAGGCGATCGCGCGGCAGTCCGAGGGCTCGGCTCGCGACGCGCTGTCGCTGCTCGACCAGGCCACCGTGCTGGGTGGTGCGGAGATCGGCGAGGACGTACTGGAGGAGTTGCTCGGCTCACCCCGGCAGGAGGTCCAGTACGCGATCGCCGACGCGGTCGCCGTGGGCGACACGAGCGGGGTGTTCGGGCGGATCGACGCGCTGGTCCAGGAGGGCCAGGACGTCCGGCACGTCACGAGCGAGCTGCTCCAGCATTTCCGGAACCTCCTGCTGGCGAACACCGCCCCCGGGCAGGCCGACCTGGTCGACGTCACCAGCGACGAGTACGAACGGCTCCGGGCGCAGGCGGCGAAGTTCACCGCCTCCGAGCTGTCGCGGGTGATCGCGCTGCTGCTCGGCGCGCAGACCGACATGCGGTGGACCACCTCGCCTCGGCTGACGCTCGAGCTGGCGCTGGTGCGGGCGACCATGGCGGAGACGGATCCGGCGCCTGAGGCCCTGATCGCGCGGATGGAGCGGCTCGAACGCCTGGCCGGCGTCCACGAGAGCGGGACTGGTCAGTCGCCCGCCGCCGGCCCGCCGGTGCGGGTGCCAGAAACCGCGAAGCCGGCCGCGGACCTGCCCGAGCACCCACGCGAGTCGAAACACGCGGCCCCCGAGGCCGAACCCGCGTCCCTCGAAGCCGCCCCGGCCGAGGCCGCCTTCATCGAAACCGCCGCCGACGCTTTGGAGGCGGAGCCCGAACCGGAACCAAGCCATGCCGCGCCGGTCCCGGCGGCCCGGATGCCGGCCGCCTCCGCTGCGCCGGCCGCCGAGGGAGCGCCGGCCCCCGAGGGAGCGCCGGCCGCAGACGTGGCGAAGCCCACGACGCCGACCGGCACCGCGGCGGTCGACGTCGAGATGCTCCGCCGGTCGTGGCAGGACGTCCTCGACCGGCTCACCGGCATGATGAAGGCCATCCTCGGCACGGCCACACCGGTCGCGGTCGACGAGTCGCAGCTCGAGCTCGCGTTCCCGGCGTCGATGGGGATGCGCGTGATCAAGGTGCAGGAACGGGAATCCGAGCTCCGGGCGGTCCTGCAGGAGCTGTTCGGGATCTCGCCGCGCATCCGCTGCGTGGTTCGCGACGCGGGCGGCGGCCCGGGCCCCGCGGTGGAGGTCGTCGAGGAGGCCGCGCCGCTCCCCGAGGAGGCCGTGCTCGCGAGGCTGAAGGCCGAGTTCGACGCGACCGAGGCTCCCGAGCCCGAGGGCTGGTAGGGCGTGTCACCGGCCCGGGGGAGGATGTAGGCCGTGTACGAGGGGCCGATCCAGGAGCTGATCGACGAGCTGGCGCGACTCCCCGGCATCGGGCCGAAGTCCGCGCAGCGGCTGGCGTTCCACCTGGTGAAGGCGCCGGAGGACGAGGCCAGGCGGCTGTCGGCGGCAATCGTGCGGGCCAAGGAGCTCATGCGGTTCTGCGAGGAGTGCGGCAACGTCGCCGAGGGCGAGCGCTGCCGCATCTGCCGCGACCCCGGCCGCGATATCACGACGATCTGCGTGGTCGAGGAGCCGAAGGACGTCGCCGCCATCGAGAAGGCGGGCGTGATCAAGGGCCGGTACCACGTGCTCGGCGGGGCGATCAGCCCGCTGGACGGCATCGGGCCGGAGGACCTCCGGGTGCAGGAGCTGCTCGACCGCGTCCAGCGCGACGGAGTCGCTGAGGTGATCCTCGCGACCAACCCGAATCTCGAGGGGAACGCCACCGCGATGTACGTCGCCGCGCTGCTGAAGCCGGCCGGCATCCGGGTCACCAGGCTCGCGAGCGGGCTGCCGGTCGGCGGCGACCTCGAATACGCGGACGAGATCACGCTGGGCCAGGCCCTCGAGGGCCGCCGCGAGATGTAGGCGGGCACTTCGCGTCACACGAGACGCTCAGCCGCGGCGGGGATGGTCCTCGTACGTGAACTCGTCCTGGACCCGTCCGTCCTTGGCGTGGACGACCAGGCGACCCCGGGTCTGCCCCTTGGCCAGCTCCCTCCCGCGGGTCACGGCGTCGGGCTTGGTCTCGAACGTGGCAGAGGCGCGCGTCGCCCCCTCCTTGAGCACCTTCCACCCTCGATCTGCCGGCTCCACGTGATAGGTGACCGCGTCTGCCTTCCCGCCGACCGGTGCCCGGGCGGCCTTGGCGGACGACTTCGGGGCGCTCGCCTTCTTCGCGGCGGACTTCCGGGACGGAGTGCCCTTTGCCTGCTCTCGAGTGGGTCGGGGAGATGCCTGTTTGACCGGCCGGGCCGCAGCCGGCGGCGCCGGAGCGGTCGGGGCGACGTCCACCGTTTCCGGATCGGGGAACGGCAGCTCGCGAAGCACGGACGCGTCACGCCCGCTCATCAGGGCACGCTTGGCCGTCTGCAGCTCTTCCCCGAGCGCCTGCAACGTGCGCTCGCCGAGGGACAGCCGGAGCTTGGGGAGGATCTCGCCCTCCTCCTCGTTGACGTGATGGCGCACGTCGTTGATGAGGGTCATCACGCGAGCCTCGTAGTGCGCGTCCTCGGCCGACATCTGCCCGATCTCGGCCAGGCCCTCCTCGACCTCCTGATGTTCCAGGAGGCCTTCGTCCGCCAGCTCGTCACCCTCCGCCAGCGCCCTGCGGATGGCGGGGTAGAACACGGCCTCCTCGATCTCGGAGTGGACCCGCAGCTCGGTCGCGATGTCTGCCACAAGCGACTCCATGGCGGCTCCGTCGTCCGATCCCCGGATGCCTTCGAAGCGGGCGAAGAGCGCCTCGACGGCTCTGTGTTCTGTCATGAGGAACTCGACGGCGTCCGTTCCTTCGGTGTGTTCGGCGAGGGGCTGCGACATGACCATGCTCCCGTCAGGGTGAATTGGTTCCTGTAGCGGCCCGACGGCCGCTCCTTCCACCCCTACCCGAACCGAGGCGCCGCAACCGGCGCACCCAGGGGAAGCGAGGGAAATTCGACGTCGCACGCGAACCGGCCTCGGGATCCAGGGAAGCTCTGCCGGAACCCGGACTCGCTTCGGCGGGTGCCTCGCGCTCGAGTGACGCCTCGCATCGCATGGCCGGGCGCGACCACGTCAGGCTGACGACTCGGCCGGTTCGCCGATG